>CADBUN010000193.1 GCA_902797825.1 uncultured Ruminococcus sp.
CATACTGTCGTATGTCAAGGAGCTCAACAAAGCTATGCGGAATTTATCGCAATAGATGATAAAGGTTTTTATTAAGGATTAGTATAATTCACTAAATATTGATCTCCGCGTTCTCGCGGTCGATGTCGGCGATGAGCGGACGCGTTTTATCCACCAGCGCCTGTACCTGCGCCGGACATCTGCCGATATAGGCTGACGGATCGAGCACGTCGGTCATCTCTTCCTCGCTGAGCGGAAAATCCCGTTCCTCGGCGAGCAATTGAAGCAGGTTGCAGGACTCGCCCTTATCCATGCCGGCGATCGCTTCCATCGAACAGCGGCGGATGATCTCGTGCAGCTCCTGGCGGTTGCCGCCGCGCTTGACGCCCTCCATCATCAGGTTCTCGGTGGCGATAAAGGGCAGGTAGGTCATGACGGTCTTGTTGATAACGTCGGTGTTGACGTAGATATCCGCCGTCACCTTCTGAACAAGGCGCAGCACCGCGTCGGCACAGAGGAAGCCCTCGGGGATGGAGACGCGGCGGTTGGCGCTGTCGTCGAGGGTGCGCTCCATCCACTGGACAGAGACGGTCATCGGCGCGTTCAGCGCGTCTGCCATCAGATACCGCGACAGCGAGCATATGCGCTCGCACATCATCGGGTTGCGCTTATACGGCATCGCCGAGGAGCCGACCTGCGTTTTGGCGAACGGCTCGAAGAGCTGGCGGTCATGCTGCAGCAGGCGCATATCGGTGGCGAATTTATGGGCAGACTGCGCGATAGAGGACAGGGCGTTGAGAATACGCGAATCCACCTTGCGCGGATAGGTCTGTCCCTGTACGTCAAAGATTTCGTCAAAATCAAAGGCGGAGGCGATCTTGCGGTTCAGGGAATTGATCTTTTCATCATCGCCGTCAAACAGCTCCATGAAGCTGGCTTCGCTGCCGGTGGTGCCGCGGCAGCCGAGGAACTTGACGTTTTTGAGCGCGAAGTCGAGCTCGTCGAGATCGGAGACGAAGTCCTGCAGCCAGAGCGAGGCGCGCTTGCCGACGGTGACGAGCTGTGCCGGCTGATAATGGGTGTAGCCCAAGGTCGGCATCGCCTGATAGGTCTCGCAAAAATCACAGAGGTTCGCGATCACCTTCAACAGCTCCCGGCGGATATACAGCAGCGCGTCGCGATACAGCACGAGGTCGGCGTTATCGGTAACATAGCACGAGGTCGCGCCGAGGTGGATGATCCCGGCGGCGATGGGCGCTTCCTTGCCGAAGGCGTGGATATGCGCCATCACGTCATGGCGGAATTCCTTTTCCTTCTCGGCGGCATAGTCAAAGTCAACGTCCGGGATATGCGCTTCGAGCGCCGCGACCTGTTCGGGGGTGATGGGCAGCCCGAGCTCGCTTTCCGCGCGCGCCAGCTCTACCCACAGGCGCCGCCAGGTCTCGATGCGCGTTTGAGCAGAGAAGAGGGATTTCATATACGGCGACGCGTAGCGTGCCGAAAACGGGGATTCGTAATTGTTTGTCATGTTTGGCTCCTTTGGGGGTTGAATTGTACAATAGGCGCTGCGGCGTTTATTGTAGGGGCGACCATTGGTCGCCCGCAGAAGGACGACCACTGGTCGTCCCTACAAAAGATTACCGAATAATAATACTGTCTCTTTCCGGTCCGACCGAGACATACTTGATGTAGCAGCCGATCTGCTTCTCGATAAACAGGACATAATCCTGCGCTTCCTGCGGCAAATCCTCAAAGCGTCTGATAGGGGAGATATCGCAGCCCCAGCCGGGCAGATACTCGGTGACGGGCTCGGATTGCGCGAGCAGGCTCGGGAAGGGGAAGCGGTCGGTCGTTCGGTCGCCGACCTTATATTTTACGCATACGGGAATCTTATCCATATAGCTGAGTACGTCGAGCTTGGTCAGCGCGATGGCGGTTGCTCCCTGCACCTTGACGCCGTAACGGGTGGCGACAGCGTCAAAGGAGCCTACCCGGCGCGGTCTGCCGGTTTTGGCGCCGTACTCGCCGCCGTGCTCGCGGAGCTTGTCGGCTTCTTCTCCGAACCATTCGACGGTGAAGGGACCTTCGCCCACACAGGTCGAATACGCCTTAACGACGCCGATGATTTCGTCGAGCTTGAGGTAGGGCGCGCCTGCGCCGATGGGGGCATAGGCGGCGATCGTCGAGGAGGAGGTGGTGTAGGGGTGGATACCGTAGTCGATATCCCTCAGCGAACCGAGCTGCGCCTCAAACATGATCTTTTTATCCTGCTGTTTACAGGTATCATAAAAATCGTCGAGGTCGCCGATAAAGGGCATCAGCGGCACACAGCAGGTGTCGTACCATTCCTTGAGCTGTTCCATCGTGGTGGGCGCGGCGCCATAGACCTTTTCGATCGTCAGATTCTTCCATTCCATAATGCCCTGAAGATGCTCGAAGAAGGCTTTTTCATCAAAGAGCTCGCCGGCTAAAACGGTCTTTTTCTGATATTTATCCGAATAAAAGGGCGCGATTCCCTGCTTGGTGGAGCCGAACTTCTTGTCGGCGAGGCGCTGTTCCTCCAGACAGTCGAGTTCCTTGTGCCACGGCAGCAGGAGCGAGGCGCGCGAGCTGATCTTGAGCTTATCGGGCGTCAGGGATACGCCCTTATCGCGCACGTAGCGGATCTCGCTCAGCAGGCTCTCGGGATCGACCGCGACGCCGTTGCCGATGACGGAAACGACACCCTCGCGGAAAATGCCCGAAGGAAGCAGATGCAGGGCAAACTTACCGAACTCGTTGATGACGGTATGTCCGGCGTTACCGCCGCCCTGATAGCGTACTACCACATCATAGTCGGAGCTGATGAGATCGACCATCCGGCCCTTGCCTTCGTCGCCCCAGTTGATACCAACAATCGCACAGTTAGACATAGTTACCTCCAAATGAGTCTCCCGGATAGGGAGTATAAATTACCGTCACCAGTATAGCACAAATCCCGTCAAAAAAATATCAACATAAAAGAATAATAACCTAATTTCGGCTATATCACAGAAGATTGGCGCGAAGGGAACGCAATTATTATAAAAATTATTCTAAAAAGCCATAAAAAACAGTTGTATTTTTTCAAACTTTATGGCATAATGTATTTGCACCATTATACATTATAGGAGGTATCATAATGTTCAAGAAAGTTTTATCAGCGCTTTTGGCGGTGATGATGGTCGTTTCCGTGATGGCAGTCGGCGTTGCTTCCGCCGGCGCGGCAGTTTCGGATAACTTCACCCCCGAAGCCAACAAGCTCTATTTTGATGTAGAGGGCACCGGCTGGGAGATGGGTGCTAAGGATAAGATCGGCTTCTACATGGTCGGCGGCGATTTTGACACCGAAGATAACGCCACCAAGCCGCTGGGCTGGGGCGCGAAGAAGCTCCTGGGTAAGGCGGTTGAAGGCGAGACCGGTCTGTTCGCGATCGAGCCGGGGGCGCTTACCGACGCTAACGGTAAGAATTACGTTTTAACAGAAGGCGTACAGTACAAGATCATCTTTGCCCGTTCCGTGAGCAACTCATGGGTTAACCAGACCTGTCCCCTGTACTTCACCACCGATTGCCTCGGTCATGTGGCTTATTCCGACGGCACCGAGATGGAGAACGACGTTGACAGCACCAAGAAGTCCAAGACCGTCTATTGGAGCGGTATTGATCCGAAGGAGAACGGCCCCGCGCTGGTCATCACCTCGATCGGTAACGTTGTCGGCTCCTGCGTCGAACAGGGCAAGACTACCTATGATCTCTTCGAGACCTTTATCTCTGAGGAGAAGGACGATTTCAAAGGCAAGACCGGTCTGCAGAACGCGCGCTACTATACCGTCGAGCAGGCTAAGACCAAGACCGAGCAGCAGATGATCGACGATATCGGCACCGCGCTGGGCCTTACGAAGGATGACGTTCAGAAGGCGTTTACCGATACCGCCGTTGAAACCGCATGGAAATATGAGGATTCGACCATCGTCGGTCCCGCTCCTCACGAGCATACCCCCGGCGATCCTGTCGCGATCGAAGAGGGCAGAGTTCCCGCTACCTGTGAGGAAGCCGGCAGCCACGTAGAGGTCACCTACTGCACCGAGTGCGGCGAGGAAATCTCCCGCGAGACCGTAACCGATAACGCTCTGGGCCATATTAATCCGTTGCTCTTTGTGGAAGAGGTTCCTGCTACCGCTACCGTTGACGGCGTTATGGCGCATTATGAGTGCACCCGCTGCAACAAGAAATTCTCTGACGCACAGGGACAGGTTGAGGTAACCGACGCAGATCTCGTCATCAAGGCGACTCACGAACAGGGCGACGCTGACGCCAGCGGCGCTGTTGATACTACCGACGTGACCGTGATCCAGCGTGTACTGGCTGAGATCGAAGTACAGAGCTACGATGAGGTCGGCGCCGACGCTGACGGCGACGAGATCGTCGATATCATCGACGCGAGCCTGATCCAGCGCGTTGACGCAGGCATGACCGACTTTGCGGCGTGGAACGCCAAGCACCCCAACAAGTGGAGCGCTGAATAATTATCGCACAACATAACACGATCCCCGAGGAGAAATCCCCGGGGATTTTTGTATCCGCCAAAATAGTTTTGAATATGTAAACTTAGTATAAAAACAAGGCGGACAACTCGTCCGCCTTAAACATTCAAGGAAAAAGATTACTCGGCAAAGCCGGAGTTAATCAACTCGACCAGACCTTCTACCGCGTCGGTCTCGTCGGGACCGTCCGCAAAAATCTTGACGGTGGTGCCGCCGATGATACCGAGAGAGAGAACGCCGAGGAGAGACTTAGCGTTAACTTTTCTTTCGTCTTTTTCGATCCAGATCGAAGACTTGTACTCATTAGCCTTCTGGATGAAGAAAGTGGCGGGGCGGGCGTGTAAGCCTGCCTTATTCTGAACCAATGCTTCCTTAACGTACATAATGATACCCTCTTTTTTCTCGAAAATAATACAGTAATTTTTATGATTGCTTTCTTATTATATCCGCGAAACAGCGGTTGGTCAACAGTCGAAAATCATTTTTGTTTTGATATCTAACAGTCGAAAACCAGAATTCTTTTTTATTGTGCAAATTCACCAAGGTGTGGATAACTATTTGTATAAAACTATCATGCAAAAAATGGCTAAACGGCAAAAAACGGGAATTCACTGCGGTTTTCGCGCCGTTTCGTCAGCCATGATTTTTTCGGCGAGACGGCGTTCTTCGTCGCTCAGCTTAGCCTTGTCGAGCATATCGGGACGCTTTTTCGCAGTCTCGATGATACTCTGTTCCCGGCGCCATTTGCGGATGTTTTCGTGGTGACCGCTGAACAGCACCTCGGGGATCTCTTCGCCGCGCCAGCACTGCGGCTTGGTATACTGGGGATATTCGAGCAGGCCGTCATAGTGACTCTCGAGCTCAAAGCATTCGTCGTCGCTGAGCACGCCCGGCTGTAAGCGCGCCAGCGCGTCTGCCAGCACCATCGCCGGCAGCTCGCCGCCCGTGAGCACATAATCGCCGATCGAGATCTCTTCGTCTACATACCGGTCGAGCACGCGCTGATCGACGCCCTCATAGTGACCGCATAACAGGCAGATGTTTTCATAGCCGGAGAGCTCCTTGAGCTTTTGCTGCGTGAGCGTCCTGCCCTTGGGCGAGAGATAGATGAAATGCGGCTTTGCGGCGGCTTTTTCACAGATATCCTCATAGCACAGGGCGATCGGTTCCGCCAGCATCAGCATCCCCATGCCGCCGCCGTAGGTCGAATCATCCACGCGGCGGTGTTTATCCAGCGCGTAGTCGCGGAGCTGGTGACAGTTGATCTCGATCGCGCCGGAGCGGCGCGCCCGTCCGATGATGCTTTCGCTGAGTACCGCCTCGCACATCTCGGGAAAGAGCGTGATGATATCAATCTTCATCGTCGAACAGTCCTTTCATCGGGCGGATATAGACCTTCCCGGCGTCAAAGTCAAAGCGATCGAGGATATCGGGGATGACCGGGATGTAACAGAGCTTGCCGTCGGGGGCTTTCATCTCATAGACGTCGTTGGAGCCGGTCTTGAGCACGTCCTTCACCACGCCGTAGATGGTGTCGTTCTCAGCGTCGGTGACGCTCAGCCCGATGATATCCTGTACAAAGTGCTCGCCCTCTTCGAGCTTGACGTCCCTGCGGTCGATATACAGCACCTTGCCGCGCAGCCTGTCGGCTTCTTCGATCGAGCCGACGCCCTTTGCCGTCATCAGCGCGATGTTCTTATGCGGACGGCAGACGACCTCCAGCGCGGTCTTGCCCTCGTCCAAATAAAGCTGTTTGAATTGTCTGAGGAAGTCGGGAGAATTCGCCCAGCATTCCACCCGCATTTCTCCGCGGATACCGTGGGTGCCGACGATCCTGCCGACCTCGAGATATTGCTTTTGCATGGAATCAAATCCTTTATTGAAATAATGGAAGCATGATGGAGAAAACCTGTGTATATTATAGCGGGTTGCGCGCTCCTTTTCAACATTTATTTGCTTTTGGCTTGCAATAAGCACGGGGAATCATTATAATGTCGTTATAAACAGAATCATGGGAGGCGGCTATGAAAGGATTAAGACGGATCGGCAGACTGCTCGTTCACACAGGCACGGTGAAGGTAGCGATAGCGTATCTCATCCTGCTGTGTATCGGCGGCGTGGCGCTGAGTTTTATCGAGCCGCAGGTACACGGGATCTTTGAGGGCGTCTACTTCTGCTTTATCGCCTCTACGACGGTCGGCTTCGGCGATATTGTGCCGGTGACGGTGCTCGGCAGGATCATCACGATCATCGTGACGCTGGCAGGAATTCTGACGGTCGCGATGGTGCCCGGCGTCGTCGTCGCCTACTATACCGAGTACCTCAAGCTCAGGGAGAAGGAGACGATCTCCACCTTCCTCGAAAAGCTCGAGAGACTGCCCGAGATGGATCAGGCTCAGCTCGAGGAGCTGTCGGAAAGAGTCAGGGAGTTTAACGAGAAGGAATTAAAGAAGCCGAAAAAGGATCAGGACAACACCGACCGTTCGTAATCAAGCCAATCAAAAAACGCACCCTTCGGGGTGCGTTTTCCTGTGCTATGGAATGTGGGGAATCAGTCGATCTCTACCATAACCTTCTCGTTCTTGCGAATCGCCGCGGAGCGTGCAACGGTACGGATCGCCTTCGCGATTCTGCCCTGCTTACCGATGATCCTGCCCATGTCACCCTCTGCGACATGGATGTGATAAACGGTGGTGTCCTCTTCGTTAGGTTCGTCAACAGTAACGCTAACCGCGTCGGGTTCTTCAACTAAACCCTGAGCAATAGTAAGAAGTAAGTCTTTCATAATATTATGGTCCTTTCGCAATTATTAGAAATACTATTAAATGATGCCTGTGTTCTTGAATAATGCCTTTACGGTGTCGGTCGGCTGTGCGCCCTTAGCGATCCACTCCTTAACCTTATCGGCGTCTACTTTTACCTCAGAGGGTTCGGCGGTAGGGTTGTAGGTACCGATTTCCTCGATGAAGCGGCCGTCACGCGGATAACGCGAATCGGCAACTACGATACGATAGAAGGGGTTCTTCTTTGCACCCATTCTTCTCAGTCTGATTTTTACCATGGTCTTAACCTCCTGTCTGTTTTGAGCTTATCTATATAATTTACGGTCGTAAATTATCTGAACGGATTTCTCCGGATTCAGTGTGGTTGGTGATCGGCGAAGAATACCGATCGTTATGGCGGGGGCATGACAGCGGAAATGTGGTGTGAAACGGTTGTACATTGAGAACCGTTCCCTATCCGCTTGGGGATCACATCCCCGGGAAGCCGCCGCCCATCGGGGGCATACCGCCCATGTTGCCGCTGTTGCTGAGCATCTTTCTCAGCTGCTTGCCCTTCTTGCCCTTCGAGGTGAACTGGCGCATCATCTTCTGCGTCTGTTCAAGCTGCTTGATCAGGCGGTTGACCTCCTCTACCGGTCTGCCGGAGCCTGCGGCGATTCGGCGCTTACGGGAGGGATTCAACAGCCCGGGATGCTCTCTCTCGGCAGGCGTCATCGACAGGATGATCGCCTTGTTCCAGTCGAGCACGCGCTCGTTGATATCCAGATCATCGACCTTGTTGCCCAGCCCCGGCAGCTTGCTGAGGATCCCCTTGATGGGGCCCATGTTCCGCACCTGATCGAGCTGGTCCAGCATATCGTTGAAATCCATCTTGTTTTTGAGCATCTTTTCGGCGAGCTCCTCCGCCTTCTTCTGGTCGAGCTTTTGCTCTGCCTCTTCGATCAGGGTGAGCACGTCGCCCATGCCGAGGATGCGCGAAGCCATGCGGTCGGGGTGGAACATCTCGAGGTCCTCGAGCTTCTCGCCCGTACCGGAGAACTTGATCGGCTTGCCGGTGACCGCCTTGACGGACAGCGCGGCGCCGCCGCGGGTATCGCCGTCGAGCTTTGTCAGGATCACGCCGGTGATGTCCAAAAGCTCGTTAAAGGTTTTGGCGACGTTGACGGCGTCCTGACCGGTCATCGCGTCGATGGTCAGCAGGATCTCGTCGGGATGAACCTCCGCCTTGATGTCCTGCAGCTCCTTCATCAGCGCTTCGTCGATATGTAGACGGCCGGCGGTATCGAGGATGACGATATCGTTGCCGTAGTCTCTGGCGTGTCGGATCGCTTCCTTCGCGATTCTGACGGGATTTTCGGTACCCATCTCAAAGACGGGAACCTCCGCCTTGGCGCCTACCACCTTGAGCTGTTCGATCGCGGCGGGACGGTAGATATCGCACGCGACCAGCATCGGGCGGTGATTCTGCGCCTTGAGGTATTTGCCGAGCTTGGCGGCGTGGGTGGTTTTACCGGCGCCCTGTAAGCCGCACAGCATGATGACGGTAGGCGGCTTGGAGGCGTATTCCAGCCTCGCGTCCTGAGCGCCCATCAGGTTGACGAGCTCTTCGTTGACGATTTTGATGACCATCTGGGCAGGCGTCAGGCTCTCCATGACGTCGGCGCCGATCGCGCGCTCGGTGACCTTGTTGGTGAATTCCTTGGCGACCTTAAAGTTAACGTCGGCTTCCAGCAGCGCCAGTCGAACCTCGCGCATCGCCTCTTTGACGTCGGCTTCGGTGAGCTTGCCCTTATTCTTGAGCTTTTTGAACGCGTTATTCAGCTTATCGGATAAGTTTTCAAATGCCATATTCAGTCATCTCCCTTCAACAGTTCTTCTATTTGATTGAGCTGCGGCAGGATGCGGTCGCAGCCGTCGGTATGCTTGATGCTGTCGATCAGTCCGCGCACGGCCTCGTAGCGGTCGCGGCGCTGTCGGTATGCCCGGAGCAGTCCGAGCCTGTTTTCGTAGTCCCGAAGCTTCCCCTCGGCGCGGTTTAACGAATCGCGCACCCCCTGTCGGCTGATGCCGAGCAGCCCGGACACTTCGGATAAGGACAAATCCTCGTTGACATAAAGCTCAACGACCTGTTGCTGAGAGGGCTTGAGCAGCTCGCCGTAAAAGTCGTAGAGCAGTGAGATATCGGTCTTGCTGTTCATGAAGCCGCTTTCATCCTCTCTGTAAAGTAAAGAGCTTTACACCTGAGCCATTATAACAAAGAAAACCCCGTTTGTCAAGTATCCTCCGCATATTCGGTGAAAAGCGCAGCAGAAACGGGACCGCCGCAGGGCAGTCCCGTTGTTGGATGGGTTATGTTCGTTGTGGTCGAAAGCGCGGGATGGATCGGAAACGTTCCTGCCAAGCGGACGACTTGTTTCGTGAGGAGTTAGGAGTGAGGAGTGAGGAGTGAGGAGTTGTGGGAGGGCTCCGCCCTCACCCGAATTCCTGTCAGCTGCCGGTGAAAGCAGCGTTGCTGTGATCG
>CADBUN010000194.1 GCA_902797825.1 uncultured Ruminococcus sp.
CGAAAAGAACAGCCGTATCGGAGTTATCCGGTACGGCTGTCGTTATCATACGGGTTTTCCGCTGACAAACGGGGAGAAAGTTTATTTTCGTAGGCTCTATTTGTTACCCCAACTTTTATGATAGAGCCGTTTATTTGAGCGCGCAAATCGCGCAGCCGTCAGGCGTACCGGATCAGCGTGCTTACTGGATCAGCGAGCTGACGCGCTGGAGGATAATCTCCAGGGGCTTGCGCTGGGCGAGCTTCTCCTTGATCTCGCCGGACAGCTTCACCGAGTCGGTGATGACCGCGTCGGCGTCGGTGTTCATAAAGTAATCGAGGTCGTCCTCCTCGTTGACCGTCCAGACCATGATCTTCTTGCCCTTGGCGTGAACCGAAGCGATGGTCTCGTCTGTCGAGATTTCTTCCTCCAGCGCCAGATAGTCAAAGGGCGTGTTCTCGACCTGACCGAAGGAGATAAACGCGAGGTAGCCGGTCTGCATCTCGGGGTATTTCTGCTCGATGTAATCCAGAATATCATATTTCAGCGAGATCAGTACCGCCTGATCCTCCATGCCCTTTTCCTTGATGATCCTGACGGCGTCATCCGCCATCCGGTCATCGGCGGTCTCGCCCTTGAGCTCGACAAACAGGATGACCTTGTTCCGGGAGGCGTCGAGCATCTCCTCGAGGGTGGGCACGGGCTCGCCGTCTACGCGCAGCTGCTTGACCTCGCTGAGCGTCATTTCGTTGGGTGTTTTGCTGACGCCTGCCACACGCTCGAAGTCGGCGTCATGGTTGACGACATAGTGACCGTCCGAGGTGCGCTGGATATCAATCTCACAGCCCTTCGCGCCCAGCTCATAGGCAACCTCGATACCCTTGACGGTGTTTTCGGGCGCTTCCACGCCGCCGGCGCGGTGGGCGATAATTTCCGTCGTAACCTGAGAACGAAAGACCTCGTTAAAGTTCATGGTACTGAAAATCGAAAAGGCGACACACAGCACCACCGCCAGCACCGCTGCCGTGATCACGAGCGGATGGCGCTTTTTCTCATGAGGCTGATACTCCCAGCCGTCCTCGGCGGTGTACTTTTTGTAGAGGGTTGTCAGCTTGATGATCAGGAACGATACCGACAGCAGCGCCATCACCGCGACGGATACGACCAGGAAGGAGCAGAAGAGGACGTTCAGGAAGATGGATACGGATTCCGACATCGGGATCAGCTGAACGATCAGCAGGGGCAGGACGCTGCATACAATGACAACCAGTGCGGCAACAAACAGCGTCAGAACGGTAAAGCAAATCGCCTCTACGATGAAGTTCTTCCAGTTCTTTTTCATCAGGTGACGCGAGTTGACGCTCGCCTCCTTCATCGTCATGCCGTCCAGCAGGGCGCCGTGTACGATGAAGATATAGATGAACATGATGATCGTCAGCGCGACGATCGCGATGATATAGGCGGTCAGGAACAGCGGCGTCGCTTGGATGACCGACATGATGAAGCGCGGGATATAGAACGACTGCGTCAGCGAGACGGAAAAGCCGAGTCCGAGGATCGGCGCGATCAGCACCGAGTACAGGATGATCAGCACGCCGCGCAGATTCAGGTATTTCTTCATCGCCGCGAAGCCTTCCTTGATGCTCTGCCAGATGGACGGCTTCTCTCCGTCAATCAGCCTCGCGCAATAAATCACCTGGGCGTTGAGCTCGACGGCGATATAACACACCACCATCAGCAGCGTCAGGGCGATCATCACATATCCCTGCCAGTGAGTGAACAAAAACATCAGGTCGCCGCTGGTGACGGCAGCCTTACCCGATAAGCCTAACAGCAGACCGCACAGCGCGGAAATGCCCCACGTCAGGACGGACAGGACGATGAACGAAACGACCTGAAACGACAGGAGCTTCGGGATCGCCTGATAATACGGTAGAATACGATTCTTTAGTTTCATAACAACACCTCTTGAAGATATCTATTTGCCGCAAGCAGCCGTTACCGGAGCGGCTTGACGACAAAAACGACAGAACAGTCATGTATATCTTACTATTATTTACAGTTTCAGTCAAGAAATTTTATGAATTCACGCGCAAGCGTCGTCCGATAACGTCAGCGCAATCAGCACAAAAGAAAACGGCTGTGATAAAACGACCTTAGAGCAAAGCATCGCGGCGATCTCCATGGTTTTATCCGACCTTGACGGGATTGCCACGGGCTGACATAGGCGTCGAGCCCTCGCGATGGGTGCGTTTTTCACAGCCTCTTGTATCAAAGAAGGTTATTTTTTACGAGCCTTTGCCCGTCTGTCGTTTTCGGACTTTCGGTAGTAGCGGCTCTTGTCCTCGTACATCTCCTTGTCGGCAAAGATCACCAGCTTCTCGGCAGAGACCTTATCGTGCTCCGACGCCAGCGCATAGCCGGCGGACAGGCTCAGGTGATGGGTGAGGCTTCCGTCCCACTTGGCGGTGACTTCGCTGAGCCGTCGGATCAGCTCCTTTGCTTTTCCGCGGTTCACAAGTCCCAGCACGATGAACTCGTCGCCGCCGGTACGATAACAGAAGCCGTAGGGGTTGAACACCGTATAGATGCATTCCGCCGCGCCGCAGATCAGCTCGTCTCCGGCAGCGTGTCCCAGCGTGTCGTTGGTGACCTTCAGCCCGTTGATGTCAATCGAAAAGGCGGTAAAATCATGCGGAAGCGCTCCCTTTCTGTCGTGTTCCTTGAGCGCTTCGGAATAGGCGTAGCGGTTGAGCAGACCGGTCATCGAATCCCGGTACAGCAGCCGTTCCTGTTCGTTGATCCGATCCTCGGCGTCCAGCTGTGAATATTCGAAGTAGTGGATGAATAAAAAGGCGGCGCCGAACGTCATCGACAGGTAGGCGGTGCGGTATTCGCCGCCGAGCAGCTCCTGGATGATGATGCCGATCAGCACCAACGCCATGATCGAGTACAGCGAATAGCGGTTTTGACGGGTAAAGCCCTTGCCGTAAATCAGGAATTCGATGATGACGATGGTGATGACCGCCAGATAGACGATGATGTAGATGAAGTAGAGCGGTCCGTGGGAGTATCGGTTGTTCTCGTCGATCACCGTCATCCAGCCGAAGAAGGAGGCGATCACCTGAAAGACGGTGTTTCCGATCAACAGCGCGTCCAGGATGGTGAAGCCACGGTTACGGATGCCGATTTGCTTGACCAGCGCGCCGCCTGCCATGGGCGTGAGGATATAGTCGGCGCATTTGACAGTTAGGAGCACCCATGAGGGGATACTCTTATTTCCGTTTAACTGTAAGCCTGCCCATTCCGCCGCCGCTGCCAGCGCGATAAACAGATAGGTCAGATAAAACATTATCTTCTGTTTTTTCTTGATTCTGACATTATCGTGCACCAGCACACACAGGACCAGGAGCGCTGCGCCGCAAATCAGCATGATAATGGAATAATAATGAAGCTTCATGACTGTTCTCCAACACGTGATATCTTATTCGAATATCTTATACGAAATAAAACCATTTGACATGATGAATTAATTTTAAAAAACAGTTATGACATAATCATCATAATTTTGCAATACATTCGACTTAAATTTCCTCTATTAGTGAAAAAATTGTTGATAACTGCTAATGACTGAACGCTTTTTTGGGGCAACTCTACTTCATTTCGCATGGAAAGCCGCTTCAAAAGGATTTATCGGTTTTATACAAAAGTTTTTCATAATACTTGCTATTATATCGGCGACATGTTAGAATAGGACTACGATTGAGAAATTATGCCAAACCTATCGTTTCAAGTGATAGGATCAGGCAAATAACGGAGGCTTTTTTGATGAAGGGCAGTAAACAACTGATCAGCCTGCTTTTGGTTTTGCTGATGACCTTGAGCGTATTCCATATCGTCCCCTTGACCGCGTCCGCGGCGCAGGCGGACGC
>CADBUN010000195.1 GCA_902797825.1 uncultured Ruminococcus sp.
AGGGGATCGGCAGCCTAAATACAGAGCTTTGAAACCGCATAGCATAAAACGGATTCATCCGATTCAACAGTGACGTTTACCGTTTAACGTATCATACGGCGTCAGTCACCTTGCGCGGTGATGCTCTCTGCCGATAAACGGAATAAGCTTTTCTTTGATTAATTATTTGATCTACATTCAAGAAGCGTGCGCCCATTCAAGGAGCGCACGCTTCTTTGCTTTACAGGGGATTGTTCGTTTCGTAAGGTAAAGGTATACACGCTCAGCTTGCCGCTGCGCGGCATCGAGCGATGGCGACGCGAAATGCAAGCAAGGCGTACTTTCTTGGCTTCACTTCTTCTTAAAGCATTTTTTATCGAAGCTCGGGTTGAACGCATAGAAGTTCTTACTGTCGAGCCGATCGGTCAGCAGCCGGAGATTCTCGCCGAAGCGCTGATAATGCACGACCTCGCGCGCTCTCAAAAAGCGGATCGGATCAATCACGTCGGGATCGTCACAGAAGCGCAGGATGTTGTCATAAGTGGTACGCGCCTTCTGTTCCGCGGCGAGACTCTCGTGCAGGTCGGTGATCGGATCGCCCTTGCTCGCAATCGAAAAAGCGTCGAAGGGAACGCCTGCCGCCGAAACCGGATAAACGCCGGTTGTATGATCGACAAAGTAAGCGTCAAAGCCTGCTTTCTTGATATCCTCTTCGCTGAGGTTGCGCGTCAGCTGATAAACGATCGCGCCGATCATTTCGAGGTGGTTGAGCTCCTCTGTCCCGATATCTGTCAGCGTCGCTTTCAGCTCCGGCAGCGGCATCGAAAAGCGCTGTGACAAATAGCGCAGCGAGGCGCCGAGCTCACCGTCCGGACCTCCGTACTGGGTTATGATCAGCTTGGCGAGTGCCGGGTTGGGGTTCTTGATCTTTACCGGGTATTGCAGTTGCTTTTCATATACAAACATCTCTTATGCCTCCGTATCCCACGGCCACGGGTTCTTTACCCAGCGCCATGTGTTGCTGTCGTTTTCCGACTTGGTCAGCGGTCCGAATTTCTCTTCAAACTCCCTGACGAGCGGTTGTAGCTGTTTGACATAATCTTCGCGCTTTTTCAGCATCTCCGTGTCGCCGGGGTGGGTGTCGAGAAAGAGGTCGATGTCGGTGACGGCAAATTTACAGGTGCCGATTTTTTTGAGAAGCATCTCGCGCTCAGTCATTGTCGGCACCTCCGCATCTGCTTCCGTAGAAGGGCTTGTGAAGCGCACGGAAGAGGGTGCCGTTTTCATAACCGAGCACCGCCTTACAGGTTTCGGGCGCATAGGGCTGGAAGGGCACATATGCCATCGCCTCGGTGGTATCATCGGGCAGCGGCTTGATCCCGTAGCTCTCTTTGATGGTTTTGATATCCATGGATTAATCTCCTTGTCGTGTCGATTGCAGCGCGTCCTCCCTGCGACGCTGTGTGCAGACAGGGCGCTACAGTACATCTTATGTATTTTTTCGGGAATTGCGAATAATAATTGAATATCGGCGGCAGATGTGATAGAATCATGGGGGTGATAGTATGATCATAGATACACATGTCCATATCGGAAGCATCATGGATTTTCAAATGAGCTGTGATGATGTGCTGTATTCGATGGAGCGGTACGGGATCGACTTCTCGCTGGTTTCGAATGTGGAAGCCGCAGAGCTGGATCATCTCGGCAGACCGATCCCGGTACAGGTGTCACAGAACGACGCCTTCCGCAAGACGCTGGCGCTTGCACAGCAATATCCCGAGCGGATCGGCGCCCTGCCTTGGATGAAGCTGCGTTCAGAGAAGCCCGACAGGGAATTTATCCGGCTGTTGGAACAGAATCGCGCCCTGGTCTACGGCATCAAGCTGCATCCTTTCCATTCACGCGTGGCGCCGGATGATCCTTCTCTGGAAGCGATCTATGAAATCGCGCGCGCCTATCAACTGCCGATCGTCTCTCATACCGGCGGCTGTGAGGAGGCGCGATCCGTTCACCTGTATCGTGCCGCGAAGGCGCATCCGGACCTGAGCTTCGTGATGGTGCATATGGATCTCGGCACCGATCATCAGGAGGCAATCTCCCTGCTGGGTGAAGCAGAGAACCTCTACGGCGATACCACCTGGGTTCCCGTGAGCGCTACGCTCAGCGCCGTAAAGCGATGGGGGAGCGGCAAGATCCTGTTCGGCTCCGACAGCCCGATCGACGGAGCTGATACCTATCTGCATAATAAAACCGGGGATCGCTCGCTGTATCAGGAGTATTTCAACGAATTCCGCGCTATCGTCAGCCCCGAGGATTATGACAACATCATGTACCGCAACGCGGCGCGGTTATTCGGAATCCGTTTATCATAAAATTCTGTAAAGGAAAATAACTATGTTCAGAAGAATCTGTGAGAATGACTGGGCGCTTTACCGCCGGTATGTAGATACGTTTTATCATACCGACGCGGTGAATGCCCCCGTACCCGTAGAGAATTACCGCCTGACCTTTGACGAAATGCTCCGATCGGATGCCTATCTCAAGGGTTACATCTTTGAATATGAGGGCAAGCCCTGCGGCTTTGCGCTGTTGTCCAAGACCTTCTCCCAAGAGGCAGGCGGCGTATCCGTTACGATCGAGGAGATATATATGGAGCCCGAGTATCGCGGCAAGGGGCTGGCTACCGAGTTCTTTGAATGGCTGAAGGCGCAGCCCGGCATCATGCGGCTGCGGATCGAGGTCGAAGATGATAACGAGGGAGCGAAGCGCCTGTATGAGCGCATGGGCTTTGAGCTGTTGCCGTATTTACAGATGGTCATTGACAAACAGCGTACAATTCACAAATAATTCATATTTCCTTCAAAAATCATTTATTATTGTGTCAAAACGTTTTCACATTATTGTTTTATGATGTGTATGTACTCAAAAAGAGCCGCCGATACTAACAGTATCAAGCGGCGAATCAACGTCAGGAGGTATTGTGATGACTGATGAATTATTTGAAAACTTCAACACGAAAGAGAACAACGAACAAACAGAAACCACCCCCGAAGCATCCTTTGCTTCGGAACCGACAACCGAACCGATCACGGCAGCTCAAAATGAAACCGTTCCCGAATTAAAGGAGGATACTCCCGTAACCCCCGATCCGTTGTACACCGATATTGATGCGGACAGCGCTTCCTACCGCGCTGCCGATCAGACGACCGAGCCGGTCGCAACCGTTCAGCCTGCTCAGCAGCCCGAGCAGCCGGAACAAGCATACGTGAATCCGTATCGTCAGCCTGTCTCGGAGCCAAAGTCGGAAACGCCCTCTTATCAGGACGGCTTCTATCACCAAAGCTTTCGATCCCAAACCGACGGCAGTCATATCAATTATACCCGTCCGGTACAGCCCACCGCTCAGCAGCAGCCCTACGGTACAGGAATACCCTCACAGCCGCAGCAGCGTTATCCCTACAACGCTCCGACGCAGCAGCATACGCAAAGAGAGCGTAAAAAGAACGGTATCTCTAAGGGCGCGGTCGCAATTATCCTGGTGATCTGTGTGCTGGTTTCCGGCGCGGTAGGCTTCGGCGGCAGCATGCTGGCGTCAGCGCTGAATCAGCAGAAATACGCCTCCTCGGACGGCAGCACCATGGTGATTCATAAGGTCGATACCGAAGCGCAGGTCGCCGGTACCGAGGCGCTGGTGGATAAGACGACCGAGGAGATCACCACCCAGGTTGCCGATACCGTGGTTGAGATCACCACCGAGGTGATGCAAACCAACTCCTTCTACGGTCAGTATATCGCTCAGGGCGCCGGTTCCGGCGTGATCATCAGCGCCGACGGTTATATCCTCACCAATAACCATGTGATCGACGGCGCCTCTTCCATCAAGGTTTCCACGCGCAGCGGCGAAAGCTATGACGCAAAGCTCGTCGGTACCGACTCGAAGGTGGATATCGCGCTGCTCAAGGTCGAAGCGACCAACCTGCCCACCGCCGTATTCGGTGATTCGAGCACCCTGAAGGTCGGCTCCAAGGCTGTCATCATCGGTAATCCGCTCGGTACCCTGGGCGGCTCCGTCACCGAAGGCATCGTCTCAGCGCTTGACCGTTCGATCGTCATCGACGGCAAGACCATGCACCTGATGCAGACAGACGCGGCGATCAACCCCGGTAACTCCGGCGGCGGTATGTTCAACGGACAGGGCGAGTTGACCGGTATCGTCGTAGCGAAGTCCTCGTCCTCCTCTTCCTCCGGCAGTACCATTGATAACATCGGCTTTGTGATCCCGATTAACAGCGTGCTGGATATTCTCGGCGACCTCAAGGATTCCGGTTATGTTCGCGGCAGAGCGGACACCGGCATGACCTTCATCGACCTGACGAACCAGATGTATGCGTATTATTACTACGGCAATAATTCCGCCGGCGTTTATATCAGCTCGGTGGAAAGCGGCTCCAACGCTGAGAAGGCAGGCTTCCGTCAGGGTGACCGCGTGGTATCCGTAGACGGCAAGGAGATCAAATCCGCCGATGAGATCACCGAGATCATCTCGGAAAAGAAAGCCGGCGACACCGTTACCTTTGAACTGAATCGCGGCGGCAGCAGCGGCAAGCTGGAGCTGACGCTCGAGGAGGATGTTCCCGAAGCAAAGACGAACACGTCCTCCAATAACAACAGCGGCGGCAACGGGTTCTCTGATAACAACGATCCCTTTGGCAACAGCGATCCGTTCGGCGGATTCTTCGGCAGATAAATAACGAGAGGCTGTTCAGACGTGAGCAGCCTCTTTTTCTGCCTTGACGAATTCGTTATAAGCATATGAAAACTCCCCCGTCAGATGACAGGGGAGATGTTGTATCCGACAGCGCGGATTACTCTTCGGTTTTCAGCGCCTTTAAGATCATGTTGGCGCACATATACACGTTGCCGCCGCCGAGGGTGATGACCAGATCATCCTCCTGCGCGTGCTCAACGATATATTTGGTGATGTCTTCGAAGGTGTCGATGCATACGCTGCCCTCCACCTTTGCGCCGAGATCGGTATTATAGATGTTATAGGTATTGGTTTCACGAACCGGCAAAATTTCGGAGATGATTGCGACGTCCGGGATGCTCAGCGCCTTGGCGAAGTCATCCAGCAGCAGCGCGGTGCGCGAGAAGGTATGCGGCTGGAATACCGCCCAGACCTTGCGGAAGCCCATCTCCATTGCGGAGCTGAGGGTAGCGGTCAGCTCGGTGGGATGATGCGCGAAGTCATCCGCTACGGTGATGCCCCTCGGCGAGCCGAGGATCTCAAAGCGTCGGTGAACGCCGGTGAATTTGCCGAGGTTTTCCGCAATCTGTTCGGGCGTTGCGCCCAGATAATGCGCGGTTGCTGCCGCGGCAAGGGCGTTGTAGATATTATGTCTGCCCGGAACCATCAGGTCGATCTCGCACAGCTTCTCTCCCTTATGCATCAGGTCAAAGGTTTTATAGGCGCCTTTGACGTCACGCAGGTTAGCGGCGTAATAGTCGTTGGTTTTGCGGAAGCCGAAGGTCAGCGTCGGGATCGTAACATCCTCGATGACGTCGAGAATGTTTTCATCATCGCCGTTATAGACGATCATGCCGGTGGTCAGGTGACAGAATTTGTTAAAGCTCTTTTTAATATTGTCAAGCGTTTTGAAGTAATCCAGATGATCCGCGTCAACATTGGTGATGATGGAGATATACGGATTCAGCTCCAGGAAGGTATCGACATATTCGCACGCTTCGCATACGATGATATCGCTTTGACCGACATAGCTGTTGCCGCCGAGGAAGGGCAGCTTGCCGCCGATGATCGCGGAGGGATCGAAGCCCGCTCCGATCAGAAGCTGGCTGAGCATCGCGGTGGTAGAGGTCTTGCCGTGTGTACCGGCGACGGCGATGCTGCGCTGATAGCGGCGCGTCACGATCCCCAGCATCACGCTGCGCTCGATGGCAGGGATTCCCTTTTCCGATGCTGCGACCAGCTCGGGATTATCCTTTTTGACAGCTGCTGTGTAGACGATCAGCTCCGCGCCCTCGATGTTCTCAGCCCGATGTCCCATAAAAACAGGGATTCCGTAGCTGCGGATGCGGTCGAGCGTTTCGCCTTCATTCGCGTCGGAGCCGGAGAGCGCGAAGCCCTCGCTGTGCAGAATCTCCGCCAGCGGACACATACCCGAGCCGCCGATGCCGATAAAATGGATGCGTTTAATATGATCTAAAAGATGGTCTTTATTCATAATTCTTTCCCCTTAACCAATATATATCTGAAAGTAGTATATGCATTTTTACGGGTAATTCCCTTACCGTAACCTTTATCATACCACTTTCGTCAGAAAAGTGCAATAGCCTGTGCTAATATTCGGACATTATTCTAAGTAAGAAAAATAATACTACCGACTATTGTATAATGAGACTAATACAATAAGGGAAAAGGTGAATTATGTACCGAAAGAATGATAGCATCGAACTCGATATTACCGCGCTGACCTCAGACGGCGACGGCGTCGGCAGGGCAGGGGAGCTGGTCTTTTTCGTCCCCAATACCGCTGTCGGCGATACGGTGAGGGCAAAGGTACTTAAGCTGAAAAAGAATGTCGGTTTTGCCCGGTTAGAAGAGATTCTCACCCCCTCTCCTGACCGAATCGCTTCTGATTGTCCCGTATCCTTTTCCTGCGGCGGATGTGTGTATCGTCATCTGTCCTATGAAGCGGAGTGTCGTGCCAAACGGCAGAAGGTGATTGACGCAGTCACGCGGATCGGGAAGCTGGACGCGGCGCTCGTGAAGGATATAATTCCTTCAAAGAACATTGATGGCTACCGTAACAAAGCGATGATCCCCGTAGGGCTGAATAACGCCGGCGAGGTGGTGATGGGTTACTATGCCCGTCACAGTCACTATATCATGCCCTGCCTGTCGTGCCGACTATCCCCCGATATCTTCAACGCGATCACAGCGCATTTTTATGGTTTCATCAAGGACAGACCGGAGCTTGTCTATTCTGCCTCAAATCGAAAGGGCATCCGTCACCTTTACCTCAGGCATGCCGAGACCACCGGAGAGGTGATGGTCTGTATTGTCGCCGGTGCACGGTACTTTAAGGACGATCATCGGATTTATGATTCTTTGATAGAAAAATTCCCTCAAATCAAAAGTATGGTCATCAACGTGAATCCTGATGATACCAACGTCATCCTCGGCAAAGAGACGGTTTTGATATACGGCTCGGATCATATCTCCGATATCCTCTGCGGACTGCGCTTTGAGATCGCTCCCGAGGCGTTTTATCAGATCAACCGCGCCCAGGCGGAGCGGTTATATGCAAAGGCGAGGGACTACGCCGCGCTGACGGGGGGCGAAACCCTGCTTGACCTCTACTGCGGCGCCGGAACCATCGGACTGAGTATGGCGGACGGCGTCAAGCGTTTGATCGGCGTCGAGATCATCCCCGAGGCAATCGAAAACGCCAAACGGAATGCGCTTGACAACGGGATTCAAAACGCGCGCTTCCTCTGCGGTGACGCGGCAAAGGCGGCAGAAACCCTCCGCGCCGAGGGCGTTCGCCCCGATGTGATTGTCGTCGATCCTCCGCGAAAGGGCCTGACGCCTCCGCTGATCGAGACGATCGTAGAAATGTCGCCCGACAGGCTTGTCTATGTCAGCTGTGATCCCGCCACCCTTGCGCGTGATTTAAAGCTGTTCAGCGAGAAGAATTATTCCGTAAAAGAAATAACTCCCGTCGATATGTTTCCGCGAACCAGCCATGTCGAGGCAGTAGTTATGATGTCGCGCAAAAACACATAAAACCTCAGTAATAAGCCACTTTTTAGAAAACCTCCAAATGATAGATGTACTATTTTTCTATCTTTGGAGGTCTCTTTTTTTGCTTTCGCGTATTAAAGTGTGATGGGAGGTTGTGTTATAAATATGATAACAGGGGGTAGGTTGTGTTAGAAAAATGATGTCAGGGGTAGGTTGTGTTAGAAAAATGATGTCACTTTTTTGTTGAATCTATTGCATTGAAATCAGAGCTATGATAAAATGAAGATGCTACACTAAATCTTAATATTTCCATTAGTATAAGGGTGTTTTTATCTTTCGGTAAAAACACAAGCTTCCTTATACAACACTTTTGTACTAATGGGATTGTTTTAGTGTAGCAACTAACATCAGAGCTATGTGTTTTTCGTGCGTAGCTCGTGTTCGCGGGTTACGCATTTTTTAAGGAGGTTATTTGCTATGAAGAAACTTATATCAACCATTTTAATTATAACGATGATAATAAGTGTATTTTCGTTTGCTACAATTAAAGTGTTTGCTATTGGTAATTATGGTGTTGACTTGAATTCCGCCTGTTATTCTACAAGTAATCCTTATAAAGACTATTGGGGACAATGCACATGGTATGCGTGGGGACGTGCTTTTGAAAAAACTGGAACACAGTTAGGTTATCGTGGTAACGCGAATACTTGGACTTCAGGTGCAGTATCAACGCCCAGCGCAAACTCTGTTGTAGTATGGACAGGTGGATATTATGGACATGTTGCTTTTGTTGAAGCATACGATGGTACCAATATTTATATTTCTGAAGCAAACAGAGTTTCCTTACAGTATTCTGAAGGATATATCAATTTATTTACTGGACTATTTACATTTACTTGTGGGGGGACAGGTTCGTATTATGTAGACTTACCATATGGATATATTCATCTTGCTGGTAGTGACTCCGATGGTCCGACCTATGACGATTTCCATGTTGGAGAGATACAATCAAATCAATTTACTGTTATGTCTCATGTTACCGACACAAGTGGAATTAGAGAAGTAAGATATGCCGTATGGACAGAGAATAATGGTCAGGATGATATCAAGTGGTACGATGGTCATTGTACAGATGGCAACGATTATTATTGGGCGCGAATAAACTTTTCTGACCATAAGGGAGAAAAAGGTAAATACATAATACATATGTATGCGTATGACACCGCAGGAAATTTAACAAATCCGGGTATTTCATATAACTTTAATTCAACTGGGCCAAACTATTCGGATTTTCATGTAGGAGAGTTTAGAGAAGGTGCATTTACCATCTTAGCAAAAGTTACCGACATCAACGGTATTTCTTCTGTGCGTTATGCTGTTTGGACGGAGAATAACGGACAAGATGACTTGAAATGGTATAATGGAAACTGTACAGACGGAAACGATTATTATTGGGCGCGTGTAAATTTTGCTGACCATAAAAATGAAAAAGGGAAATACATTATTCATATGTACGCTTATGATGTGGCTGGTAAGCTAACAAATCCCGGCATTACTTTTGTGTTTCCTGAAACTGGGCCGACAGTAACCAATGTTGAAGTATCTAATGTTTCCTCTGCTGGATATACTATTACTTGTAATGTTACCGCTGATGTAGGAGTATCACGAGTACAATTCCCAACTTGGACAGAAAAAGATGGTCAAGATGACATAGCTTCTGAGTGGGGGACTAATCCAAAAGTTAAAGGAACGATTAGCGGTAATACGGTTACATTCAGAGTAAACACCTCTGAACATAACAGAGAAGTTGGAAAATACATTACCCATCTATATGCTTATGATTCATTCGGAACAGTAACAAGAGTTGTAGTTCCTACTGTAGAAGTCCCTAATCCCATTACTAATGTTGCGGTAACCGATATTGATGAATTAGGCTTTACCATAACCTGTGATATTGATACAGCATGGGGTCCAATCAGTAAAGTTGAATTTGCGACATGGACTGATGAGAATGGGCAAGATGACATAGTATGGCACCAAGGCGCATATTCAAGTGGGAAAACAACGTGTAGAATACTCACAAAAGATCACAACAATGCTATTAGTGGGAGATATTTAACACATATTTATGTGTGGGATAACAGCGGTCATGCTGCGGCAGTCAATCAAATAGATTATCCTTGTCTTAGCTTTGTCTATGACGAAGCTCTTAATAACCCAACAGAGCCATCAAGTAATACTCTTGGTGACGTTGATGGTGATGGTGAAGTAACAATTATTGACGCTACATTCATTCAGAGATACAATGTCAATATGGAGATACCGATTTCGGAAGAAACACTGAGGAAATGCGGTGATGTAGACGGCGATGGTGAAGTCAGCGTTATCGACGCAACCTTCATTCAGCGGTTTGAGGCAAAAATACCGACACC
>CADBUN010000196.1 GCA_902797825.1 uncultured Ruminococcus sp.
GCCAGCCTGCCTGCGCCCTCCGCCTTGTTCTGCGAAATTCTCCGCTAATATCTTTTTAAAGCTTTTTATTGCTACTTAGTATGAGATAAGATAGGTCATCAGAAACATCCGATGGGTAGCGTCCGCTAAACAATGAGCATCGCGTCTCCAAACGAGAAAAAGCGGTATTGCTCGCGAACCGCGATATCATAGACCTTCATCGTTTTATCATAACCGTAAAAGGCGGATACCAGCATGATCAGTGTGCTTTCCGGCAGGTGAAAGTTTGTAATTAATCCGTCGAGAACCTTGAAGGTAAAACCGGGATAGATGAAGATATCCGTATAGCCTTCACAGGCTTTGATCTCGCCGTACTGCGCCGCTACGCTCTCGAGCGTGCGGCAGGAGGTGGTGCCGACCGCGATTACGCGCTTGCCGTTCGCTTTGGTCGCGCGAATCAGGGCTGCGGTTTCCTCGGGAATTTCATAATGCTCGCTGTGCATTTTATGCTTTGTCACATCATCCACCTTGACGGGGCGGAAGGTTCCTAACCCGACGTGCAGGGTAACATAACCGATATTCACGCCCTTTGCGCGGATTCTGTCCATCAGCTCAGTGGTGAAATGCAGCCCGGCGGTTGGCGCTGCGGCGCTGCCGAGTTCATGAGAGTATACGGTCTGGTAGCGCTCCTGATCAACGAGCTTTTCGGTGATGTAGGGAGGAAGAGGCATCTGACCGATCTTTTCGAGCGTGGTAAAGATGTTTTCTTCGCAATACAGCGCGACGATACGGTTACCGTCGTCTACGATATCAACAACCTCAGCCTTCAGCAGCCCGTCGCCGAAGGTGAAGCGCGATCCGATCTTCGCCTTTTTCCCGGGCTTGACCAGTGTTTCCCACCGGTTGCCGGACACTTGCTTTAACAGCAGAAATTCGATCTTTGCGCCGGTATCGTCCTTGGTACCGTAGATGCGGGCAGGGATGACGCGCGAATCGTTGACGATCAGCGTATCGCCTTCTTCTAAATAATCAATGAGATCATAAAAATGTTTATGCTCGATGCTGTCGCTCTCGCGGTGCAGCACCATCATCCGCGAGTGGTCGCGCGGCTCAATCGGCGTCTGCGCGATCTGCTCCTGCGGCAGCTCATAATAAAAATCACTGGTTTTCATACATAGAACCTCTGTGTCGGAATTTGCCTAAAATATCTGCTTTTATACCGCCTAACTTATTACATAATTGAAATTGACAAAGAGCCGAAGGATATGGTATATTATAGACTGAATAAAAGGATATCCGGTATTTTGTATTAATTTACCTTTAACATAATATATTATTAATGATAAAAACTCAACTGTTTTTTCAAATTTGGGAGGAATTTTATATGAAGACTTATCATGTCGGTATTATCGGCGCGACGGGAATGGTCGGTCAGAGATTCTCTCTGCTGCTCGAAAATCATCCGTGGTTCAAGGTAACCGCTGTCGCCGCTTCCAAGCGTTCTGCCGGTAAGACCTATGCAGAGGCTGTCGAGGGAAGATGGGCGATGACCGCCCCGATCCCCGGGAACATCAAGGATATGGTGATGATGGACGCCGCGGACGTCGAAGCTGTTGCCGCTAAGGTAGACTTCGTGTTCTGTGCCGTTGATATGAAAAAGGATGAGATCAAAGCGCTTGAGGAAGCCTACGCGAAGGCAGAATGCCCCGTTGTTTCCAATAACTCTGCGAACCGCGGTACACCCGATGTACCGATGATTGTCCCGGAGATTAACCCCGAGCACGCCGAGATTATTCACGCACAGCGCAAGCGCCTGGGTACCAAGCGCGGCTTCATCGCCGTAAAATCCAATTGCTCGCTGCAGAGCTATGTACCCGCAATCCATCCCATCAAGGAAAAGTTTAAAGTGAATAAGGTGCTCGCTTGTACCTATCAGGCGATCTCCGGCGCCGGCAAGACCTTTGAGCGCTGGCCCGAGATGGTTGATAACGTTATCCCGTATATCGGCGGTGAAGAAGAGAAGAGCGAGCAGGAGCCTTTGAAGCTGTGGGGCCATATCGAAGGCGATCGGATCGTAAACGCCGACGATATCGCGATCACCTCTCAGTGCATCCGCGTTCCGGTTTCAGACGGTCATACCGCAGCGGTATTCATGAGCTTCGGCGTCGATGAAAAGCCGAGCGTCGAAGAAATCATCGATATTTGGAACAATTATAAGGGAAGAGCACAGGAGCTGGCGCTCCCTTCCGCTCCCAAGCAGTTTTTGCATTACTTTACCGAGCCCGACAGACCTCAGATCAAATCCGAGAGAATGCTCGAAGGCGGCATGGCTGTCTCGATCGGTCGTTTAAGACCTGATACACAGTACGATATGAAATTCGTCTGTATGTCGCACAACACCCTGCGCGGCGCGGCCGGCGGCGCAGTCCTGATGGCTGAGCTGCTGTGTGCCGAGGGCTACATGGATTAATTCATGACTGATGAGTGATCAGTGATTCTGAATCAGATGAATCACTGAAGTTAATACTCCTTTCATCTTAATTACTGGAGGATCTATATGAATAAGCATATCTTCAAGGGCGCCGGCGTTGCGCTGATTACTCCGATGCACAGCGACGGTTCTGTCAACTATGAAGAGCTGGCGCGTTTATTGGAATTTCAGGTTGAAAATGATACCGACGCGATTATCGCGTGCGGTACGACCGGTGAAGCGGCGACGCTGAGCGTGAAGGAACACTGTGAGGTGCTGTCCTTCGTATGTGAGCGAATCAACGGTCGTATTCCCGTCATCGCAGGTACCGGTTCCAACGATACCGCTACTGCGATCGAGCTTTCGAAGTCCGCCGAGGCATCCGGTGCCGACGCGCTGCTCTCCGTTACCCCGTATTATAACAAAACATCTCAGACCGGCTTGATCCGTCACTTCACGACGATCGCGGATAATATTGATCTGCCGCTGATCTTGTATAACGTTCCCTCGCGTACCGGCTGTAATATCAAGCCCAAGACCTACGCCGAGCTCTGTAAGCACGAGAATATCGTCGCGACCAAAGAGGCAAACGGCGATATTTCCAGCGTTTCTCAGACGCGCTCTCTGTGCGGTGATAAGCTGGATATCTATTCCGGCAATGATGACCAGACCGTGCCCTTTATGTCGCTGGGCGCGTTAGGCGTTATCTCCGTGTTCTCGAATTTCTGTCCCAAGGAAATGCACGAAATCTGCGAGCTGTGTCTGAACAACAACTTCGTGGAAGCGTCCAAGATGAACTTCCACTATGTCGAGCTGATGGATATCATGTTCTCTGACGTCAACCCGATCCCGGTAAAAACAGCGATGAACCTGATCGGCTTCAACGCCGGTGAGTGCAGACTGCCGCTGGTTCCGATGAGCTATTCGGGTTATCATGATCTGAAGGATTGTCTGGCTAAGTACAATCTGATCGGCAAATACGCATAATCATTCTACAGGGCGACGTGTTCGCCCTGTTCTTGTCATACTAATTTACGGTTAAACAGGAGGTAACTATGGTAAAGATACTGTTAAACGGCTGTCTGGGTAAGATGGGACAGGCTGTGGAAGCCTGCGTCAACAGCCGTGAGGATGTTATGATTTCCTGCGGCGTTGATATCGCTCAGGGGGATAAGACCTATCCGGTATATAACTGCTTTGTGGACGTACAGGAAACCCCTGACGTTATCATCGACTTTTCTAATCCGCTGGTGCTTGACGATATGCTCAGCTTTGCCGTCGAAAAGAAAGTGCCCGTTATCATCTGTACCACCGGCTTCTCGGAGGCTCAGGTTCAGAGGATCAGGGATACCGCCGCGCTGATTCCCGTGTTCTATTCGGGCAATATGTCGCTCGGGATCAATGTGCTGATCGCGCTTTCCAGGATGGCGGCAAGGGTGCTGTATGACAGCTTTGATATCGAGGTGGTTGAAAAGCATCATAATTTTAAGCTTGACGCGCCCTCGGGTACCGCGCTGATGATTGCCGACGCGATTAACGAAGAGGTCGGTGAGCTGCAGTATGTCTATGATCGTCATGCTTATCGCAAGAAGCGTGTACATAACGAGATCGGTATCCATTCGATCCGCGGCGGTACCATCGTCGGAGAGCATGAGGTCATTTTTGCCGGTCATGACGAGGTTGTCTCGCTTAAGCATCAGGCGCAGAGCAAGGGGGTATTTGCCGCAGGTGCGGTGAACGCCGCCGTCTATATGAAGGACAAGCCTGCCGGTATGTACGATATGTCCGACGTGCTGAGAAACGCTTGACGGTTGTTTGATCCGCAAAGATAAGCCGGCTTTTCGGAAGCCGATGATGATTTGAATTTCTGATAACACCTTTGTTTTCCTATCATAAACTGATAGGGAACAGAGGTGTTTTTTTATGAAAAAAGAATTGATACTTCTGCCTTCCGTAACCTATGCGATGAAGGCAAAAAGTATTCTTGACCAAGCTCAGATACGGTCATATATACAGCGTACGCCCAAGAATACCGGGATCAAATCCTGCGGTTATTGTCTGTTTGTCCCGAACAGGACGGATGAAGCGGAAAAGCTCCTGCGATCAAAGGGCATTCGCATTCTGGGCAGAGCACAACGGGAGGAGCTATGATCTATCTTGATAACTCCGCGACCACCTACCCCAAGCCGCCCGAGGTAAGGTTCGCGGTACACAATGCCATTCGCTCTTACGGCTTCAATCCCGGACGTGGCGGATATAAGCAGTCGCTGACGACCGCTCAAAGAGTGTATGAAGCGAGAGAAACGGTAAGCGCATTCTTTCATGCTCCGTCGGCGGAAAACGTCATCTTTACGCCGAGCTGTACACAAGCGCTCAATACGGTTATAAAAGGCGTGTTAACCAAGGGCGATCATGTTGTCATTTCTTCGCTGGAGCATAACGCTGTTGCCCGCACGGTTCATCATCTGCAAAAGGCGGGAATAATCACCTACAGCGTCGCGGATGTGGTTATCGGTAACGATGAACAGACGATAGAGAATTTTCGGGAAGCGATCAATCCGCGAACCAAACTGTTTATCTGTACACAGGCGTCCAATGTGTTCGGCTTCCGACTTCCGACAGAACGCCTGTGCGCTTTAGCACACAGCTACCGCATCCTGTTTTGTCTTGACGCCGCCCAAACCGCCGGACTCTTCCGGATTGATATGCAAGCCGACGGTTATGATTTCGTATGCTGCGCCGGACATAAATATCTTTACGGACCGATGGGGATCGGTTTACTGCTTTTGGGAAATGATACGATGCTGGCGCCGTTAACCGACGGAGGAACCGGGAGCGCTTCGGCGGAGCTTTCGATGCCCGATTTCTATCCCGACCGGCTGGAAGCAGGCACCTTGAACCTGCCCGGTATTCTCGGTCTGCAGGCAGGGATTCAATATGTCCGGTCAAAGAATCCGGAACACATCTTAATCAAAGAGAAAAAGCTGATTCGGGAGCTGTTCCGTCAGCTCAGCGATTATCGGTATATACGGCTGTTTTCCGATGCCGATACCATCGACAACGCCGCACCGGTTCTCTCCTTCACGGCGGAAGACGCCGACAGCGAGACCGTCGTTCGCTATCTGTCGGAAAAGTATGATATCGCCGTTCGCGGCGGACTTCACTGTGCGCCGTTGGCACACCGGATGATGGGAACGCTCGACAGCGGTACGGTGCGAATCTCTCCGTCGTTTTTTACGACGTCAAACGATATTCGCGTGCTGCTGCATTCATTGAAGAAATACAGATAAATTCTTTTGAAGAAATTCCGATAATCGTATTGCAATCGTTCTAAGCGTGTGTTATGATAAATATGTATGGAGTGAATCCACAGGATATATCTTGAATAAGGAATGGAGATAGAGGGGATCGCTTTTGTCTATCGTGAGAGTTTATATCATACCTCGACCGATCTGATACCGAAGCTTTAACCCGAAAGGATGCTTTTATGAAAGTATTTTTGGATGACGCCTTTTCTACCATATGGGCAACGCTGAAAACCTTTGAGTTCAAAGATCTGATTGATATTATTATCGTCGCGCTGATCTTTTATTATCTGTTCAGATTGTTCCGCCAGAGCCGCTCCGGACAGCTGGTCAAGGGCGTTGTGATTCTGTTGGCTTTATTTGCGGTATCTGCCCTTGCCAACCTGACGATGGTAAAGTTCATGTTAAAGTCAGTGTTTGAGTTCGCCGTTATTATCTTGGTGGTTGTCTTTCAACCGGAGCTGCGGCAGGGCTTGGAGCGTCTCGGTCGCAGTAATAAAACCCTGAAGAATTTTGTGAACAACGGTCAGAGTACCGAGTCTATCATCATGAAGGCGATCAGCGACGTAGCGGATTCCTGTGCTGTTTTTTCGAAGTCACGCACCGGCGCTCTGATCGTATTTGAACGAAACGGTCTGCTCAACGAGGTCGCCGATACCGGCACGATGCTGAACAGCGATACCTCTCCTGCGCTTCTGGGTAACCTGTTCTTTAACAAAGCGCCCCTCCATGACGGCGCCTGTATCATTCGGGACGGAAAGATTCTTTCCGCCGGCTGTATCCTGCCGCTGACCAAGAATATGGACGTCAGTCCCGATCTCGGCACCAGACACCGCGCTGCCATCGGCATGAGCGAAGAGAGCGACGCTGTTGTCGTTGTCGTTTCCGAGGAGACAGGGAATATCTCTGTGGCGCTCGGCGGTCACCTGAAGCGTGATTTTACGCGGAATACCCTGTATGACGAGCTGTCCATGTTGATTATCCCCGGCGAGCAGGAACATTCTAATCTGTTTTCTCTCATCTTCAAGAGCAGAAAGGAGAAGAATGATGAAAAATAATAGATCCGTGTTTTCAAGATTCTTTTCTCATGATATTACGCTGTTGGTCTTGGCGTTCTTACTGGCGTTTGTCGCATGGTTTGTTATCAGTATGAGCGAAGAGAGTGAGGAAAATAAAACCATCACCGATATCCCGGTGACGATTGAACTGCCTGATACCGCGATCGAGGACGGCTTACACCTATACGGAGCAGACGACCTGAAAGCCTCGGTTGAAGTAAAGGGTAACCGCGTTATGCTCGGTACGCTGACCGCGTCAGATATCCAGGTCACGGCGAACCAGTCCAGCTCGATGGTTTCCGTAGGCACTTATACCTTGTCGCTGACGGCGAAGCAGAACAGCCTGAAAACCAATTATACCATCGTGAAAGAAAAGCTTTCCCCCTCAACCGCAACGGTATATGTGGATAAAGAAAAGGAGGAAGAGTTCACGATCGACAACCAGATCACCGTTCAGCTGGATGACAGTACCCATTATGCCAGCGTTGCGCTCTCCAAGAGCAAGGTGATCGTATCCGGTCCCGAGAATCACGTCAATCAGATCGCTTCCGTAGCGGTTGTCGATAATATTACCGGTCTCTCCGGAGATTCTCAAAAGACGATCAACGAGGATTTGGTATTTCTTGATGACAATGGTGAGAAGCTGTATCTGCCGTATGTCAAGACCGATATCGGTACGGTAGAAGCGACCATCTCCGTCCTGCCTGTGGCAGAGGTATCGCTGCGGGTTGATGTCGCGAATGCTCCTTCCAACTATCCCAGTATCACGATTGATCCCCCCACTGTCAAGATCGCAGGACCGCAGGACGCGCTGGATAACATCAAGGATAATAAGGTTACCATCGGTTCGCTTGATTTTACAAAGCTCAAGAACGAAGGTAATAAGCAGAAATTCGATATCACCCTGCCATCCGGCTGTAAGGTCATCTCCGGCGAGACTTCTGCTACCGCGTATATCGACCTGAATTCCTACTATTCGACGACGGTAGCTGCGAAGGTCACTACAAAGCTGGATTCGTCTAAGTATACGGTAGAATTCGCTTCCAATAATGCTGAGATTGTGATTAACGGCCCCGAGGATTTGATTAATGCTATCTCTTCCTCCGACGTAACGGCGATCGCTGACTTTACGGGATTGTTGGATGGTGCGGATAAGGACAGCGCCGTTTCGATCAGCGCGCCGCTGAAGATTTCACTCGGCAGCGATTATTCGGATTGTTGGGTATACGGAACCTATACCGTGAACGCCAACGTGACGAAGAAATAAGAGCCTAAAGCATTTGCGAAATCAGATAGTATTCTATAAACAACATGACCGCTCGTCTTCGGGCGGTCATGTTTTGCGTTTTGATCGGATATGACAACACCCCGCCTGAAACGGTGGGGTGCGATATATCGGTTATTGTATTGATTTGATGAACGTTTTAAAGGGCTTAGTATTGTACCGAATTCATATACTTGTAGCGGTTATTTTTTAACCTGCCCTGTGGGGATTCAACGGCATCCTTGTGATAATGGACGCTTTGTACCAGACCGATACCGATCAAGATCGACAGGAGGGAGGAACCGCCGGAGGAGAAGAAGGGCAGGGTGATGCCGATGACCGGCAGCAAACCGAGCACCATGCCGATGTTGATGATGGTCTGGACGCTCAGCATGGCGAATACGCCGATGCACAGCATCCTGCCCAGATAGTCTCGGGCATTCATCGCGTCCATCATGACCTTGATACAGATCAGCAGCAGGATGAACAGAAGCAGCAGACAGCCGATAAACCCAAGCTCTTCACCGGCAACGGTAAAGATGAAGTCGTTTTCCTGTTCCGGGACGATGCCCGAGGCGACGCGTGCACCGTTGCCCAATCCCGTGCCGCTGAGTCCTCCGGACGCGACGCTGACCTTACCCTGATATTGCTGCCAGCCGTAGGTTTTCATCGCGTTGCCGTCAATATCGAATATTGCCGTAAAACGGCTTTTATGTTCTTCGTTGAGGAAATAGTTCCATAAAATCGGGATGCCTGCCGCGAGCAGCAGCAGCATGATCAGAAAATACCGGAGCTGAACGCCGCCGATAAACGCCATAATCAAAAACATGAAGATGAATACCAGCATGGTTCCGTCATCGCCCTGCATATGAATCATGACAACCGGAATCCCCATATGAATCAGCAGCGACAGCACGCCTGCCAGACTATGCAGCATATCGTTATCCCTGAGCAGCTGCATATGCTTGGAGAAGGTGATGATAAAGAATATCTTCACCAGCTCCGATGGCTGGAACGAGATACCGCCGGGCAGCGTAATCCATGCCGTATCATCGGTACCGCTGACGTTCCTGCCGATAACAAATACGACGGCTAGCATCAACAGTGACAGGATGATCAGCGGGATCCACAGCCGCGCGATCCGTTCATAATCTATGACGGTGAGGATGATCGCCGCGATATAGCCGACAGACAGCGCCAGAATCTGAGGCGTCATATAGCTGTAATCCGACGCCCGCTGCATCGAGTTGATCAGCGTCAGGCTGTATACACCGGCAGCGATCGACAGAAGCCACAGGATCACATCCGATTTTGTAAAAAATTTCGTCAATCCCTTGATGACTTTTTGCATATTGTTCCTTTCTCTATTCGTAATTCCTCTATCATTATAGTGAATGATCAGATTGAATTCAAGATAAATATTTGTAATTATTTTTGAATTTTGTCCTAATAGCATTATTAAAGGGGACGGATATGCTAAAATACAGAATTGATAACATGAATTCCCGGAGTAAACTATGTTAAAAGTAATATCTGCTTCACCGGAAGAGACAGAAGCGCTGGGTAAGAGAATTGCTTCTGTGTTGAAGGGACGCGAGATGATCGCGCTGTTCGGCGATCTCGGCGCCGGCAAGACGGCCTTTACACGCGGTTTATGCGCCGGACTCGGCGTCAGCGACGGCGTCAGCAGTCCGACCTTTGCGATCGTGAACGCCTATCGCGGTAGATTTCCGGTCTATCACTTCGATATGTACCGGATCACGGATACCGACGATTTATTCGCGACAGGCTTTTATGATTATCTCGGCACCGGCGTGATCGTGATCGAGTGGAGCGAAAACATCGAGTCCGAGTTGGAACCGGACTGTATTCGTATCAGGATCAAGAAATCTGATGCGGAGAACGAAAGAATTTTTGAGATAGAGGGGTTGGATGCTGATGCTGATGTTATCTGTTGATTCCTCTGCCTCTCCGGCTTCCGTCTGTTTGTCTGAGGACAGAAAGATCATTGCCGATTATTATCTGAATACCGGCTTTACCCATAGCCAAACGCTGATGGCGATGACGGAATCGGTTTTGAAGATTTCCGGTAAAAGTGCGGAGGATATTGACGTGTACGCCGTCAACAGCGGTCCCGGCTCCTTTACCGGCGTCCGGATCGGCGTAAGCGCTGTTAAGGGCATGGCGTATGCCTTGGACAAGCCCTGTATCGAGGTGTCTACCTTAATGAGTATGGCGTATCATTTCCTCGGCAATCATGCTGTGATTTGTGCTTGTATGGACGCCAGACGCCAACAGGTCTATAACGCGCTGTTCAAAGCGGACGGCGAGAGGATCGAAAGGCTATGTGACGACAGGGCGATCTCGATCGAAGCCTTGTTGCAGGAGCTTGACACACAGGAGGGCGAGATTATATTGGTCGGAGACGGCGCTGAGCTGGTTTACCAAAGCACTGATCATGACCGGATCAAGCTCGCTTCTCCCCAGCACCGGTATCAAAGAGCCTCCTCCGTAGCGATGGCGGCTTATGATTTATATAACAGGGGAGAGGTCGTTTCCCCGGCGGCGCTGATGCCGCGCTATCTCAGGCTGTCTCAGGCGGAGAGAGAACGCAACGCAAAACTATCAAAAAAGGAAGGTTCATTATGATTGCGATCGGATGTGACCACGGCGGCTTACAGATCAAAAACGCCGTTATCGACTATTTAAAGGAGAACGGGATTTCGTATACCGACTGCGGCTGTTATACCGAAGAAAGCGTCGATTACCCGGAATTTGCGTATCAGGTGGCGCAGAATGTCGCTGACGGAAAAGCGGAGTTCGGGATCATCTGCTGCGGTACCGGCATCGGCGTTTCGATGGCTGCCAACAAGGTGAAGGGCATTCGTGCTGCAGTTTGTACAGACGAATTCTGCGCTGAGATGACGCGCCGCCATAACAACGCCAATATTTTGTGTATGGGCGGTAGGGTGATTGATGAAGCGAAAGCCGTCAAGCTCGCTTCGATTTTCCTGAATACCCCGTTCGACGGCGGCAGACATGAAAAAAGAGTGAATATGATTACCGATATCGAAAACGGTCATTTCAATATTTGATCGTTATCATTAACAGAAAGAAGGATATCCCATGAGTAACGTAACGATTTTTGATCATCCGCTGATTCAGCATAAACTCGCGATCCTGCGTGATGAAAAGACTAGTACCAAAGAATTCCGCGAGCTGATCTCCGAAATCTCCATGCTGATGTGCTACGAAGCTACCCGCAATCTTCCGCTGGAGGATGTTGAGATCAAAACGCCGATGGCGAAGATGACCGCCAAAAAGATCGCCGGCAGAAAGCTTGCCTTTGTGCCGATCCTGCGCGCGGGCTGTGGTATGCTTGACGCGATGCTGACGATGGTTCCGTCCGCTAAGGTCGGTCATATCGGTCTTTACAGGGACGAAGTCACCCATAAGCCCGTCGAATACTATAACAAGCTCCCCGGCGATATTGAAGAAAGAGACGTATTCGTACTCGATCCGATGCTTGCGACCGGCGGCAGCGCGGTAGACGCAATCAATATCATCAAGCGCTCCCGGCCGCGCTCCATCAAATTCCTGTGCATCATTGCTGTTCCCGAGGGAATCGAGGCACTGACCTCCGCCCATCCCGACGTCGAGCTGTACTGTGCCGCAAAGGATGAAAAGCTCAATGAGAACTGCTATATCTTACCCGGCCTGGGCGATGCCGGCGACCGTATCTACGGTACCGATGTCGTCGGTGAAGTCACCGTTGATAAGCGCGGCAGTACCGTCAAGCTCCCTGCCAAGAAATGATCAAAAGATTAATCATATCCTTCTGCGGATGCTTGCTTGCGCTGTTGATGCTCTCGCTTGCCGGGTGCGGCTCCCAATCCGCTACAGAGGACGGCGCGATGCTGCCCGTCAAGGACGACAGCGGTACGATCACCGGTTATGAACGAAAGTATCATAACGATAACGGCGATATTACGCGCTGGGATGCTTATGACGCCAACGAGCAGTACGATCACTATGTGCTTTATGAATATAACAGCGAAAATCGACTCGCGAAGGAGACCTATTACCGTGCCGACGGAATCGGCGTCTATTACTATGCGTATTCATATACGGAGGACGGCACCTTAGCGGAGAAGGACTATGTCTCCGCCAAAGAAGGCTCCACCCGCACGATCTATGATAACGAAGGCAAGGAGAAGGAGCGCTATACCTATGATGATCGGGATGCTTTTGTTAAGTACGAGGTGTTCACCGATCATCAATGGGTAGAGAAGGAGCTCCCGACACAGGCGACGGGGCCGACAGAGTCTGTCGGTTGATTTTGACCGGTTATCCGTCCCGGCTTCGCGGTTAGTCGAAGCGATCACATTAATTTTAAAAGCCGCTTTCGATGGAAAGCGGCTTTCTGCTATGGATTATGGAGTTGCTTCTGTAGATTCCTCGTTATTTTCGGTAGGAATCTCGGTACCGTCGGCTTCGACCGTATTGACGTTAGATTTGATCGGCTCATCC
>CADBUN010000197.1 GCA_902797825.1 uncultured Ruminococcus sp.
ATCTCGTGCGCGACGGTCTTTTTGCCCTCGCTGAGATAGGGATTGATCGCGGCGTTGCGGTTATACCAGCCGTATTTGTCGATCGCCGCCTTGCTCAGCGCGAAGGTCTCTTCGTAGGTGCCGTCTACGGCGGTGAGGTGGGCGCCGAACATCATCAGCTGGGCGATCTTGCCCTTCGGCGCGCGGGACGGGACGAAGATATAGGTATTCAGCCCTGCCTGTGCCGCGTTGCCGGCAAGAGAGGAGGCGGCGTTGCCGGTAGAGGAACACGCGATGGTGTCGTAGCCGGCTTCAATCGCCTTGGTGACCGCCATCGCCGAGGCGCGATCCTTTAAGGACGCGGTCGGGTTCACGCCGTCATCCTTGATGTACAGCGCCCTGATCCCGAGCTCCTTTGCGATCCGCGGCGCTTCATACAGCGGCGACATCCCCACGCGCAGCCCCCGGGGGACGGTGGCTTCTTCGATCGGCAGCAGCTCGCGGTAGCGCCACATCGTCATCTCGTCGCGGCGGCGCAGCGTCTCACGGGTGAATTTGGTTTTAATATAATCGTAGTCGTAGATCACGTCGAGAATACCGCCGCAGCCGCAGGTGGTGATATCCGGCGCGGGGGCGTATTCTCTGCCGCATTTGACACATCGACAGCAAATGACGTTTTTCATTTACAGCAAGCCTACTTCCTTATTAAACGCTTCGATGAATTCGTCGAGCTGATCCGCCTGCTGATGGACGGCGTCCCAGGTGCCCTCGACGTCATACCACAGGTCGTTGAGCTCTTCGGCGGTGCGTCCCTGCTGTTCCACCCAGGTGTAGTATTTGAGGTTATGGATGCGCTTGCGGTCCTTGTAGGTCAGCTCAAGCATATTGTCGTCTCTGAGGCTGAGGATATGCAGGCAGTGGTCGAGCTGCGCCTGATGCCTGTCATACGCGCCGTACTGCTCGTCGAGCTCCCTGATCCGGCTTTGGTACATCGCGGCGCTGTCGGTCAGCACGGTGCCGATGACGTCGTGCTCGGTGAACTCATAGTATTTTGCCATCTTGATACAGCACAGGATGTTCGCGATGCCGCTGATACCGAGCAGAGAGAGCTGTTCGGCAAGCGCGCGCTCTACGCCGACGGAGACGAGATAATCGACGCCCTCACGGGTGTTGAACAGCCGCAGCAGCCGCTGGCTGTCCTCGTCGTCGATGTCGATGACCATGTCGGTATTTTTGACGTTGTGGATCCACGGGATATGCTTGTCGCCGATCCCCTCGATCCGATGACCGCCGAAGCCGTTGTTGAGGATCGTCGGGCACTGCAGGGCTTCTCCGACCGCCAGCTTGAGCCGCGGATACTGCTCCTTGAGATAATCGCCGGCGCTCATGGTGCCTGCCGAGCCGGAGGTGAAGCACGCGCCCGAGAAGCGGTCTTTTTCGCCCTTGATGGCCTCGAAGGCTTCGGCAAGGGCGCGGCCGGTGACGTTATAGTGCCACAGCGGATTGCCCATCTCCTCAAACTGGTTGAAGATCATGACCTCGGGGCGCTCGCGCAGCTCCCGGGTTTTATCGAAGATTTCTTTGACATTACTTTCACAGCCGGGGGTGGCGATCACCTCGCCGGCGATTTGAGAGAGCCACTCGAAGCGCTCGCGGCTCATCTCGGCAGGCAGGATCGCGATGCTGTCACAGGACAGGAGCTTGCTGTTAAACGCGCCGCCGCGGCAGTAGTTGCCGGTAGACGGCCAGACCGCCTTATGACAGGTCACGTCGAACTGACCGGTCACCAGCCGGGGCGCCAGACAGCCGAAGCTCGCGCCGACCTTGTGACAGCCGGTGGGGAACCACTTGCTGACCATCGCGAAGATACGCGCCTTCACGCCGGTCAGGGCAGGGGGCAGCTCGATGATATTCGGCGTCTCGCGGAAGAGTCCGCCGCTTTCACGGGGCTCGTTCTTCCAGGTGATGCGGAAGAGGTTGACGGGATCGACGTCCCACAGCCCGGTATGGCGGAGCTTCTCTTTGATCGCTTCGGGGATCAGCTCCGGGTGCTGCATTTGGCGGATGGTGGGGATGATGATATGGTTCTCGCGCGCCTGTTGGATGTTGTGCTGTAAGCCTGCTTTGTTGACGGTAAAATCTATCATGGGTTGCCTCCTTTTTGAACGGCTTTCTACCCTTCATTATACTATGACGGTACCCCATGTCAAACAGAAATTTCGGTTTTTTGAAAATATTTTTGATTTCTTGTCAAAGTCCGTTGATTCTGCCGAAATAATATATTAGAATAGGGTTGTATGATAAATTTGCTCACGGCGGTTCGCCGGGGTGCGAAGGAGGGAAAATGATGAATTTTGACTTGATTAAACAAACAGCCGAACGCTATGAAAAGGACATGACCGCGTTCCTCAGGGAGCTGATCGCCATCCCGAGCGAGAGCGCCGAAGAAGAGGGCGTCGCCAAGCGAATCCTCGCCGAGATGGAGAAGCTCGGCTTCGACGAATGCTTCCTCGATCCGATGGGCAACGTCCACGGCGTGATGGGTAAGGGCGAGAGGATCATCGCCTTTGACGGTCATATTGACACGGTCGGGCTCGGCGAGCGGAGCAACTGGCGCTTCGATCCCTACAAGGGCTATGAGAACGAGACCGAGATCGGCGGACGCGGCAGCTCCGACCAGACCGGCGGCGTGGTCGCGGCGGTATACGGCGCCAAGATCATGAAGGAGCTCGACCTGATCCCCGAGGGCTGTCGCGTGCTCGTCACCGGCACCGTGCAGGAGGAGGACTGTGACGGCTTGTGCTGGCAGTATATCCATAACGAGATGGGGATCACCCCTGCCTTCGTCGTCATCACCGAGCCGACCGACCGGGGCATTTACCGCGGTCACCGCGGCCGCATGGAGATTCGCGTCGAGGTCAAGGGCGTTTCGTGCCACGGCTCCGCTCCCGAGCGCGGCGATAACGCGATCTATAAGATGGCGGAGATCGTGCTGGACGTAAAGGAGCTCAACGATCGCCTGCGCGTCGATCCCTTCCTCGGCAAGGGTACCGTGACCGTGACCGAACAGTTCTATAATTCGCCCTCGCGCTGTGCGGTAGCGGACTTCGCGGCGATCTCGCTCGACCGCCGCCTGACCGACGGCGAGACCTGGGAGAGCGCCTTGGAGGAGGTGCGCAACCTGCCCTCCGTCAAAAAGTACGGCGCCGAGGTTTCGATGTACCGATACGAGCGTCCCTCGTGGACGGGGCTGGTCTATCCGACCGAGTGCTACTTCCCGACATGGGTGATCCCCGAGGAGCATCCTGCCTGCCGCGCGCTGGTCGCCGCCCATCAGGGAATGTACGGCGCGCCGCGCGTCGATAAATGGACCTTCTCGACCAACGGCGTCTCGATCATGGGGCGCTACGGTATCCCGTGTATCGGCTTCGGTCCCGGCGCGGAAGCCCAGGCACACGCGCCCAACGAGATCACGTGGAAGGCTGACCTCGTCCGCTGCGCGGCGGTCTATGCCGCGGTGCCGGGCTGTTACGCGGAAACCATATGATACATCATGAAAGGAGCTTGCCATGAGTAAAGTATCTGACCTTGCCGCCAAGCTGCGCGGCTTACAGATTGACAAGATGGTTGAAAACGACTTCTTCCTGACATGGGACAAGACCGATGACGAGCTCGCCGCGGTCTTTGCGGTTGCCGACGCGCTGCGCGATCTCAGGGAGCGGAATATTTCTGTCAGAATCTTTGATTCGGGGCTGGGGATCAGCAACTTCCGCGATAACTCCACCCGAACCCGTTTCTCGTTTGCGTCCGCGTGTAACCTGCTCGGACTTCAGGTACAGGATCTCGACGAGGGAAAGAGCCAGATCGCCCACGGCGAGACCGTTCGCGAAACCGCCAACATGATCTCCTTCATGGCGGATGTGGTGGGTATCCGCGACGATATGTATATCGGCAAGGGACATACCTACCAGCAGGAGGTCGCCCAAGCGCTCAGGGAGGGCTATGCGGACGGCGTGCTGGAGCAAAAGCCGACGCTCGTGAACCTGCAGTGCGATATCGACCATCCCACCCAGACCTTAGCCGATCTCAATCACGTGATCCATCAGTTCGGCGGCGTTGAAAACCTCCGGGGCAAGAAGGTCGCGATGACGTGGGCATATTCGCCCAGCTACGGCAAGCCGCTGAGCGTGCCGCAGGGCGTGATCGGGCTGTTCACGCGCTTCGGGATGGACGTCGTGCTCGCCCACCCCGAGGGCTATGACGTGATGCCCGAGGTCGAAGCGGTCGCCAAAGCCAACGCCGCCCAAAGCGGCGGCAGCTTCACCAAGACCGATGATATGAAGGAAGCGTTCCGAAACGCCGATATCGTCTATCCCAAGAGCTGGGCGTCCTTCGCCGCGATGGAGCAGCGTACCGACCTGTACGCGAAGGGCGATTTTGACGGGATCGGCAAGCTCGAGCAGGCGCTCCTCGCCGAGAACGCGCTCCATAAGGACTGGACGTGCAGCGAAGAGATGATGTCGCTGACCAAGGACAGCAGGGCGCTGTACCTGCACTGTCTGCCTGCCGATATCACCGGCGTGAGCTGCCGCGAGGGCGAGGTCGCCGCGAGCGTCTTTGACCGTTACCGCGTGCCGCTGTACCGCCAGGCGTCCTTCAAGCCCTATATCATCGCCGCGATGATCTTCCTCGCGAAGGTTAAGGATCCGGCAGGCGCGCTGGAGGCGCTGGAGCAGAGGGGCGTCGAACGTCATACGGTTTTCTGATTACCATCTGATTGATCCGCTTTATCACAAGAATTTTTTCATCATTGCCGCCTCTGATTGCGTTCGGAGCTGCGGCGCGATCAACCGATTGATCAAAAAAACGAGCCTTTGCCGGACGCAGAGGCTCGTTTGTTGTTGCATGGTTATTCAAATCGGGGAGGGTTATTCAAAAAGCTGTCGGCTTATGACAGGTCAAGGCGCTTGCCGCGCACATATTTCGCGACCAGTCCCCGAAGGTCGCCGCCGAGGGTGACGGCGCGCTCGAGACGCTCCGCAAGCATCAGCGCCCGGGGATGGGGGAGGGTGCTGTCGTCGATGACGAGGGCGTCAAATTCATAGCCCGGTTCAAAGGAGCCGACCTTGCCGAAGAAGGCGCCGCCGCCCTTCGTCGCCATGTAAAAGACCTCGGCGACGCTCAGCGGCTTTTGGGCGCTGTCGATCAGCCGCCAGTACAGCCGGCTGACCTTGAGCGCCTCGGTCATCGCGGTGAAGAGACTCTCGCTCTGACCGCCCGCGATATCCGAGCCGAGCCCGATCCGCATCCCACGGTCGAGATACCGCCTGACCGGCGCGATCCCCGAGGCGACGTTCGCGTTGGACGCCGGACAGTGGGCGATAGTGACGCCGTTTCGCTGCATGAGGTCGATTTCCTCTTCACCGGAATAGACACAGTGCGCCATGACGGTTTTTTGGCTGTTCCCGAACAGCCCGAAGCGGTCGTATACCGCGCCGTAATGCGCCGCCCACGGACAAAGCTCCCTTACCCACGCGACCTCGCCGGGATTCTCGCTCAGGTGCGACTGGACAGGTACTTGATACTGTTCGCTTAACGCGCCCAAGCCCTGCAGCAGCTCGTCGGTGCAGGAGGGGACAAAGCGCGGCGTGAGGATCGGGTAGGTGTTGCGGAATTTGCCGGTCGTTTCCCTGAGAAAGCGCTCGGTATCGCGCAGCGAAGCCTCGGCGGACGCTTCACACAGGCTGTCGGGCGCGTTCCGATCCATATTGACCTTGCCGACGAAGCTGACGACGCCGCTTGCCTCCATGCGCTCCATCAGCAGCGCTGTCGCCTCGCGGTGCAGGGTGCCGAAGATCACCGCGCGCGTGGTGGCGCTGCGCCGTATCGCGTTGGCAAAGATGGTATACGCCCGGTCGGCGTAGGCGATATCGCCGTACCTGCTCTCTTCGGGGAAGGCATAGGCGTTCAGCCAGTCGAGCAGCTCCCGGTCCATCCCCATGCCGCGAAAGGCGTACTGCGGCGCGTGCAGGTGCAGGTCGGTCATGCCGGGCAGGATCAGCTTGCCGGTATGATCCGTCAGCGGCAGGTCTCGGAAGCGCGGCGGGATCGCGTCAAAGACGCCGGCGCAAACGCCGTTTTCACAGATCAGATAGCTGTTGTCCCGGGTGACGAGCGCGTCGGGAGCGCCGCTGCAGCAGACGTCACCCTTCAGAATGAAGCTGTTCATATGGTCCTCCGTGGGTATTGATAATTCAATTATAATGCAGAACCGGTCGCGTTGCAATATCGGATGTTATTGCGAATAGGGAAATATCGCGACAACCGGCGGCAAATCGTTGTTCACACTTTGTTAAAAATCATAAAATAGTTAAATGAATCATGGTCAAATTTTGCCATATTTTCAATTGCCAAGGATTGGCGGATTATGTATAATGATTGTGTAAGCACGCCCCTGACGGGCGCATAAAATCCTTACAGTCAATCAAGGAGGAAAAAATGAAGAAAATTATTGCTTTAATGCTGGCTGTTCTCTTTGTATGCGGCGCGCTCGCGGCTTGCGGCGGCGCTAACAACGCCAACAACGGCAGCAAGGACGCAACAGCGGCAGACCAGAAGACAAAATCCGATTTTAAGGCGGGTTTCATCTTCCTGCATGACGAAAACTCCACGTATGACCTCAACTTCATCAACGCTGCCAAGGCGGCTTGTGAGAACCTCGGTGTTGAGTGCATCATCAAGACCAACATCCCCGAGTCCAACGATTGTAAAGAAACGGCGCTTGACCTGGCGGATCAGGGCTGCGGCTTTGTATTTGCCGATTCCTTCGGTCACGAGTCCTACATGATCGAGGCTGCCAAGCAGTATCCCAAGGTTCAGTTCTCTCACGCGACCGGTACCAGAGCGCATACCGAGGGCCTCGATAACTATCACAACGCCTTCGCTTCCATCTATGAGGGCCGTTACCTCGCCGGCGTTGCCGCGGGTATGAAGCTCAACCAGATGATCGAAGAGGGCAAGATCAAGGCGGAAGAGGCGAAGATCGGTTATGTCGGCGCTTATACCTACGCAGAGGTTGTCTCCGGCTACACCTCCTTCTTCCTCGGCGCACGCTCCATCTGCCCGACCGCTACTATGGAGGTTCAGTTCACCGGCTCCTGGTATGACGAGACCGCCGAGAAGGAAGCGGCTACTACCCTGATCAACAACAAGTGCGTTCTGATCTCTCAGCACGCCGACTCCATGGGCGCTCCCACCGCTTGTGAGGACGCAGGCGTTCCCGACGTATCCTACAACGGCTCTACCCTCGAGTCCTGCCCCAACACCTTTATCGTCTCTTCCCGTATCGACTGGACTCCCTACCTCGAGTATGCGATCAAGGCTGCCATGAACGGCGAGAAGATCGACGCTGACTGGACAGGCACCCTGGCGACCGGCTCCGTCGCGCTG
>CADBUN010000198.1 GCA_902797825.1 uncultured Ruminococcus sp.
GAGATCGAGGGCGCGTTCATCCCCGGTCAGTTCGTCAATCCTGCCAACCCTGCCGCGCACCTCGCGACCACCGGCCCCGAAATCTATGAGGATACCGACGGTAAGGTCGATATCTTTGTCGCGGGCGTCGGCACCGGCGGTACCGTTACGGGCGTAGGCGCCTATCTGAAAAGTAAAAATCCCGAAGTCAAGGTCGTCGCGGTAGAACCGGCGTCCTCGCCCGTGCTCAGCAAGGGAACCGCCGGCGCGCATAAGATCCAGGGGATCGGCGCGGGCTTTGTCCCCGAGGTGCTGGATACCGGGGTATATGACGAGGTCATCGCGGTCGAAAACGACGATGCGTTCGCCACCGGTAAGCTGATCGGCAAGAACGAAGGGGTGCTGGTCGGCATCTCCTCCGGCGCGGCGGCATATGCCGCCATCGAGCTGGCGAAGCGTCCCGAGAACGCCGGCAAGAACATCGTCGTCCTCCTGCCGGATACCGGCGACCGCTATCTCTCCACACCGCTGTTCCAGGACTGACAAAAACAGATGGCTTCGGTTGAGATTGCCACGGCTCTAAAGAGCCTCGCAATGACGATTGATGTTCTGACCACTAACCACTAACCACTAACCACTCAACAAAGAAGGAATGGATATGAAAACAAAGCACTCGGCACATACCCTGCACATCGTGATCGCCGCTATGTTCGCGGCTATGATCGCGGTCATGACGGCATTTGTCCAGATCAAAACCCCTACCGGCGGCTACGTCCACCTCGGCGACTCGATGATCTACCTGACGGCGAGCTTCCTCCCCCTGCCGTTTGCGGTGGCGGCGTCGGCGATCGGCGGCGGTATCGCCGACCTGCTGGTATATCCCGAAACCATCCTGTATACCGTCATCATCAAGGCGCTGAACGCCGTTTTCTTCAGCGCGAAGGGCGATAAGCTGCTGACAAAGCGCAACGCCCTGATGACCATCCCCTCGGGACTGGTGACGGTGGTCGGCTATTCTGTTTCGAAGCTGATCCGTCAGCTCTTAGCCGGCGACAGCTTCCACAGCGCGCTGACCAACGCCCTGTGGAAAATGCCCGAGAACAGCATCCAGGCGATCGCCTCGGCGCTGATCTTCATCCTGATCGCCGTCGCGTTTGACAAGGCTGACATCAAGCGGCGTATGCTGGGAATACATTAAACTGTACGAATAACAAACAGCGCTCCTGAGTCCGATTCAGAAGCGCTGTTGCTTTTTATGATACGATATCAGTCTGTTCCCGGTGTTCCGGGCTTGACATACACGGTGTGATAGTTCACATAGATCACCTTGCCCGGCAGCGCGCCGTGCGGCTTGCTGACGTTTTTGACGAGGGTATAGTCCACCGGCACCCGGGCGCTGTCCCTGCCCTTGCTGTGGGCAGCGGCGATCCGGGCGGCCTCGAGGATCGCGGCGTCGGTGATCTGTCTGCCGTCGCTGACAATAATCACATGGGTGCCGTGAATGCCCTTGGTATGCAGCCACATATCGTTTTTGCGCGCCGTATGCAGGGTGAGCTGATCGTTCTGTTTATTGTTCCTGCCGACGAGGATACGAAAGCCGTCGGCGCTTTGGTATTCGATCGGCGGCAGGGGCTTTTCCTTCCGCTTGACGGCGTTCTTCTGCGTTTTGAGATAACCCTGCTCCCGGAGCTCCGCGCGCACGGCGGACAGCTCCGCCTCGGTTTCACAGCGCGAGAGAATATCCCGAACGCTCTCGAGATAAGCGATCTCCTGTGACGCCTTTTCGATCTGTTCGGCAAGCATGATCTCACGTGTTTTTGCCTTATTGTACGCTTTATAAAAACGTTGAGCGTTCATCGCGGGCGAGACGGTCGGATCGAGCCGGATGGTCAGCGGCGCGTTATCTTCGGCATAGAAATTCTCAACCGTGACGGCGGCAGCGCCGCGTTCGATCCGATACAGATTCGCCTGTAACAAATCTCCCTTGATCCGCAGCTGTTCGCGGTCGGCGCACTTTTTCAGATCCGCCTTTTGGAGATTGATCTTGCGCGATAAGCGGTCGACGGCGTTGGAAAGCAGCTTGCCGATATCGGCGGATTTTGCCTTCATCCGCGCGAGACGGTCGCGGTCGGAGAAGAAGGTGTCCAACAACGCGCCGAAGGAATCGAAACGCTGTACCCGGAGCGCGCCCTCATACTGGCGGATATCCATGAAGCTGAAATCCATCGGGGAGCCGTCCGCCTTATAGACCAAGGTCGGCTCTCCCCTGCCCTCTTCGACCATCTCTTTGAGCGCGCTGACGCAGGTGAGCATATCGCTCTCCTCCGCCCGATAACACAGCTCGCGCGCGATGATCGGGGAGATTCCCTGGATCGTATGCAGCACCGCGCGGTCATCGCCGCCCAGCTGCGCGATCCTCTCGGCGATCGCTTCGGGCGCGCTTGCTTCGATACACAGCTTATCCTGCATCTGGGGCAGCTCATACGGCATCTTCGGGAGCAGGACACGCTCCTCGGACACCGAAAAGTCGATGCGCCGCACGGTGTCGATCACCCGATCCTCGCCGTCGGTGAGGACGACGTTGGAATAACGCCCCATGATCTCGATATACAGGCGCAGCTGCTCGCGGTCGCCGATCTCGTTGACCGCTTCAAAATGCAGACATAAGACGCGCTCGTTGCCGGGCTGGGTGATGTCGTCCAGCCGCGCGCCGCCCAGCCGCTTGCGCAGCAGCATACACAGCATCGGCGGTACGGGCGGATTCTCGATCGAGCCGGTCGTGATATGGACGCGCGGCGCGTCCGACAGGCGAATCAGCACCTTCTTGGCGCCCTCCGGCGTTCGGAAGGCGAATACCAGCTCGTCACGCGCCGGCTGGTAGATTTGGCTGACGCGCGCGCCCGACAGGACAGCGGTCATCTCATGCCGCACCATCGTCATCATGATTCCGTCAAATGCCATATGCTCACCTCTTTATGACTGTTTCGCAATCTGCGTTTACGATTTTGTATCAATTCTTTATTCAGATAGATTATTCCGAATAATAGATATTTGCAAGAAGCCATCCATTGATGTTGTCAAGTTCAGACAGTTGTTATTTATGATACTTCGTGCCCTTTGCGATCTGGAACGCGCGGTAGAGTTGCTCCAACAGCATCACGCGGCACAGCTGATGCGGAAAGGTCATCTTCCCGATGCTGAGCTTAAAATCGGCGCGCGCTTTCAGGCTGTCGCTGAGTCCCCAGCTGCCGCCGATGATCCAGTTGATGGTGCTGTGCGTCAGGCAGACGTCCTCCAGACGCTGTGACAGCTCCTCGGAGCTGATGTTCCTGCCCTCGACGCACATCGCGACGGTATAATCACCTTTGCCGAGCTTCGACAGGATACGGTCGCTCTCGACGTTGATCGTGCGGCTGATCTCCGCCGCGGAGGGATTATCTCCCACGCGCTCCTCGGGAAGCTCGAGGATATTCAGCTTGCACAGCGGCTTCAACCGCTTGCTGTACTCTTCGACAGCGGCGCGCCAGTAGCTCTCCTTGAGCTTGCCGACGCAAATGATATTAATCGTTACCATATGTTCCTCAACGGGAGAGTCCCATGCTCCCTGTATCATCAATCAGAATATCACCGCTCTGCCGTTCGTCGCCACGGGCGCGATATCCAGCGTATAGTCGGCGCCCTGTACCATGCCGGCACGGCTGAGCGACTCGATCGCCTCGCTCAGGGCGAGATGCGGCGTGTTGTTCTCTTCGCTGAGATGACCGAGCAGGATACGCGTCAGCCCGGCGCCGACAAAGTCGGGCAGCGCCTCGGCGCACGCCGCGTTGCTCAGGTGTCCGTGATCGGAGAGGATGCGCTTCTTGAGGATATAGGGATACATCCCCTCGCGCAGCATATCCACATCGTGGTTGGATTCGACGACCGCCATGTGCGAACGCGAGATCGCCGCGCGCGCCTCCTCGGTCAGATAGCCCGTATCGGTCACCACGCTCACCCGTCTGTCGTCGGGGGTGGTGATGAAATAGCCGCAGGGCTCGGCGGCGTCGTGAGAGGTCGCTACCCGTCGCACGCGGAAGTCGTCGGTCTCGA
>CADBUN010000199.1 GCA_902797825.1 uncultured Ruminococcus sp.
ATAACCCAAAAGATCAGAAAGGTGATCTTGTTCTCCAGTGTGAATATCAAAGTAAGGAAGATGATACCCGAGACCAATACAAAGATCGGACCGATTTTTTTGTATTTTTCACGCTTACGCTTGGCTTCCTCATAAGCTCTCGCGACGTTTTTGAACACCAGTTCCTTGTCGGGCTCTCCGATCTCAGCGACTGTATCTTGAGAAAGAGTGATTTCCTCTTCCATGGGCGCCTGTTCAACGGGTTCCGTTTTCACTGCGCCGACTTCCGCTTCTTTGTTCTCAGTATCCGCTTTTGCTTTATCTAACGAAACGGATTTCTGAGTCTCCGGAACAGAAGGCTTCGCGCTTTTCTTCTTTTTCGCCATGTTCTCATCTCCTCAACAGAGCTATTGTACGATAATTATGCATGAAAATCAAGTATAGTCTCATCGACCTCCTCCGCCTTGACCGCGGTGTCCGCGAACAGCCGCACATATGTCGGCATGACCTCGACAAAGCCCTCGGTGACGGCAACCCTGTTTATTGTTTCCATTTTTGCACCTCTTCATTGCGCGTTGCTCAGGCTTTTTTCTGGCTCAGGCTCTTAGCGCCGCCGACGATCTCGGAGATCTCCTGCGTAATCGCCGCCTGTCTCGCGCGGTTATATTCGAGAGAAAGCTGTGTGATCATATCTCAGCGAGTACGGCGAGCGACGACGCCAACGCAGTTATGCGGAATTCTCCGCAAGAGATATTAAAGTGTTTTATTGCTACTTAGTATCTATTGACAGAGCTTGAATGACAGAGTATCATTGACAGTGCTAGATTGATGAATTTCGATTGACGGGGGATGACAGATGGAGTATGGTTATTCGATTTTGATGGGAATATTTGCCGGAGCGCTCCTGGCATATGCCGGGCTGATGGCTTTGACGAAGGATTATAAAATGCTTCCTCTTCGGGCAAGAGTGTCGGTGAAGCCTAAAAACGAGAAATTGTATATGAAACAATTGGCAAAGGTTGTCGCATTGGTAGCGCTCTCACCGGCGCTGAGCGCCTTGGTCGGGCTGTTGAATGTTATCGCCGGTTTGATCGTCTTACCTTTGTCAGGGGGAATATTGATCTGGCTTGGCACGAAGCTCATGCGCGGCGTGGAATGAGCGATGACCTCAACGCTTTGACGCGGGGCTGTCCGCGACCTGAGCGCGTCTGTCGGCGCGTCAATCTTCATGATGGTGATTGACAGCGATCAAATCCCTGATATAATGTACTTATCATTACATAGATGAGGTGATATCATGAACCGGGCACTTTTCTCGGAATACAGGTCGATGTATTCCTCCGACAGAGAGCATCCGACCGTCATCAGGATCAGGATCCGTATGCGTGACCTGATTGATCCCGACTGTATGCGGGAGGCGGTGGATACGACGATGGCGCGCTATCCGTATTTTTGTGTCGCGCTGGAGAAAGACGAAGAGAATCACTGGATATATACCGATAACGACAGACCGGTGGTCATTTCCCGTTCGCTCAGCGGCGTTGAGCTGAATTCAGAAGCTTCTCATTACCATCTGATCGCGTTTTCGTGGCAGGATAACTGGATCATCATGGATGTTTCTCACGCCATGACCGACGGGACGGGCGCCTATGAGGTCGTCCGGACGTTCCTGTATTATTACTGCTCCCGGCGGTATCATGCGGCGATCTCCGCCGAGGGGGTGCGCCTGGCAGGCGAGGAGATCAAGGCGGAGGAATGGGACGATCCGATGAGGATGGCTACCGAGCTGCCCGCGCCGCCGCGCGTCGATTATCCGGCGACGATCAATCCCATAGCCGCCGCGCATCTGGAAGAGGATACCGCGCGAACGGTCTACAGCATCGCCGTGGATGAAAAGGAATTCATGCGGTTCAATATCGAGAACGACGGCAGCCCCGCGACGATGATCGCGCTGCTGCTCAGCCGCGCTGTCGCAAGGCTCTATCCCGACCGGGAGGATGTGATCCGCATCACGCTCGCTTTGAACCAGCGCGGCGCGTTAGGCGTCCCTGCGGCGCATCAAAGCCTGGTCGGCGGCGTATTCCTGGAGTATAAGGACGTGATGAAGGATTGGCCGCTCGAGCGACAGGCTACCGCCTACCGCGGGATGGTGTTCGCCCAGACGAGGGACGAGGTCGTTTTGGCAGGCGTCGCCTCGATGAAGGGGATCAATCAAATGCTGATGTCAAAGGCGACGGATCAGGAGCGCCTGGGCATCACGAACGCGATCGGCGAGATGACGAGCCGCATCGTTACCGCGACCGTCAGCTATGTCGGCAAGGCAGGCTTTCGGGATTCGGAGGATTATATCCGCGATTTCCGTCTTTGGACGAGCGGCGCCGGAAGCTCGCTGCTGTTGGAGGTATCGGCGGTGGGCGGCAGGTTCACGATTGATTTTATCCAGCCCTTTTCCTCGCCCGTCTATGTCAACGCGTTTTTGGCGGAGCTGGAGGAGCAGGCGATCCGGTATGACCTGCAGGACGTGATGCCGCTTGACCTGCCCAACGTCCGGCTGCCGTGGACGGAGTAAAGGATGAGCGATACCGCTTGCCGCAGCTTGCAGGGTGAATGCGCAGGTCGAACGCTTGCGCCTTCCGCCCTGCGGATCGGAGAAATGAGGAGTCTATGAAATACGATCGGTCAAACATCACACAGAATCCCTCCGGGTTCGTTTTGCTTTCGGACTTTGTGCCGGGCGTCATCCAGGAGATTCGGTATTATTCGACCTATAATTTTATCGGAGATCGGATCGACGGCTATGAGGAGCCCTGCGCGCTCTTGACGAAGGAAGCGGCACGGGCGCTGAAAACGGTCAGCAACGAGATGATGGTGCAGGGCTACCGGCTGAAGGTGTTCGACGCCTATCGTCCTGCCGGCGCGGTGAGGCACTTTGTCCTGTGGGGGATCGAGGATCAGGATATCCGGATGAAGCCGTATTTTTATCCCGATCTGACGAAGCAGGAATTGTTCGAAAATGGGTATATCGCCAATCAGTCCAGCCACAGCCGCGGCAGCACGATCGACCTGACGCTCTTTGATATGAGTACGGGAAAGGAGCTCGATATGGGCAGCCCCTTCGACCTGTTCGGCGTGATCTCGCATCCCGATTACCGCGGGATCACCGAGGAACAGTACGCCAACCGCATGATCCTGAGAAACGCCATGCTCCGTCACGGTTTCGAGCCGATCGACTGTGAGTGGTGGCACTTCACCTTAAAGGACGAGCCGTATCCCGATACCTACTTCGAATTCCCCGTTTCCTCTGCCTATCTCAGAAGATAACAAATGGATCAGTACAGCCTCTTATGCGTTGCATAGGGGGCTGTTTTTGCGGCTGAAATAATGACAGAAACCTTTGCGCCCCCCACCATGATCATTTTGTAAAACGAAATGCTCGTTTGTAACAGTCAATAGGGGTATTACTTGCATTTACTTTTACAATTAACGCGCTAGAATAAAAAGACAAAGTCCCGTTTATTGTCATCATCTTCTGCTACAATAGTATTGTAAGAACGAACAACGCGATTTGCAAAGGAGAAATGATGATGTTATTTGAAGGCTTCACCCTCAACCCCGAAAGCGTCATTGACGCCGCCAAGCAGGAGACCGTCGCCCTGCGCGATATGCGTATTCTGCGCGCCAGACGCAGCGAGCGCGGCTGGCAGCTCAAGTATATCGCCCTTGACGACGATTATCCCATCGCCGCCATCGAGCGCAGCCTTACGCGCAAGCTCGGCGAGGCGGTGCGTATGGTGAACCTGCATTATGATTTCGATACCGCCGCAAGATTGATCTAGGGACTTAGGCGTGAGGAATGGTAGAAAAGCGTCTTGACGCTCCCGGATCATGATTTCCGTTAAAACCCGATCAAGGAGATAAATTGCACGACAATGTTTCCCTATGAAAAAGCGTCTGCCGTATCGCTACAGCAGACGCTTTCTTTCTTGGATTATGTCAGCTTCAAATCGCCGTCCTTCACCCAGCCGAGCTTGCGGAAGATCAGGTTAATCAGCGGCGTAAGCACCGCCGGCAGGACGAGGCAGATCAGGATCAGCCCGATCCAGTCCGTCGCGCCCGGCGCAATCGCCTGAGCGCCCTTGGCGATTGCCTCCTCGCCCGGGTTGAACCAGCCGGTGATGACGCCGATCTGACCGCAGAAGCCGCAGGTGCCCATGCCGGAGTTGATCGGAGCGCCGTTCATCTGTAAGCCAAAGACACAGGTCGCGATCGGGCCGGTGATCGCCGAGGTGATGATCGGCGCGAGCCAGATACGCGGATTCTTGACGATGTTCGGCATTTGCAGCATCGAGGTGCCCAGCCCCTGGCTGACCAGACCGCCCCAGCGGTTCTCGCGGAAGGACATCACCGCGAAGCCCACCATCTGAGCGCAGCAGCCGGCGACCGCCGCGCCGCCGGCGAGCCCCGTCAGCCCTAAGACGGAGCAGATCGCCGCCGAGGAGATCGGCAGCGTCAGCGCGATACCGACCAGCACGGATACCACGATCCCCATCAGGAAAGGCTGGAGCTTCGTCGCCGAGTCAATCAGCACGCCGAACCACGAGGCAGCCGTCCCGATCGGCGGCGCGATCAGCTTGGCGAGCGCGACGCCGACGAGAATCGTCACCGCCGGGGTGACGAGGATATCGATCTTGGTTTCCTTGGAGACCGCCTTGCCGCATTCGGCGGCGATGATCGCGATCACCAGCACCGCGAGCGGACCGCCCGCGCCGCCCTCGGCGTTAGCCGCCCAGCCGACCGCCGCCAGGGAAAACAGCACCATCGGATCAGCCTTTAACGCATAGCCGATCGCAACCGCCATCGCAGGACCGGATACCGCCATCGCGTAAGCGCCGATATCGGTGAAGAATGATAAGCCGGATAACACGCCGATGGTCTTGACGATGGTGCCGATGAGCAGAGAACAGAACAAGCCCTGTGCCATCGCGCCCAGCGCGTCGATGCCGTAGCGCTTCCAGCTGATTTCAATTTTTTTGCGTTTCAGGAACGCTTTGAATTTTGACATAGTACCCTCCATTTTGGTTAGTAGTCAGATTAGTGGCAAGTGGCAAGTGGCAAGTCGCCAGCCGCCGGTTGTAGGGACGATCATTGATCGTCCGCATGGCAGGAACGTTTCCGATCTATCTTGCGTTTTTCGATCACAGCAACGTTCAGTGGTCAGTGGTTAGTGGCAATCCCCCGGTCGTTCATGCTGTTTGATGTATCAGAAAGAAAGAGTCCCTTTTTGTGGGATTCCCACGGCTCACGGGGTGAGCCTCGGAATGACAGCTTTTTGATCGTCCGCTTGGCAGAAGCGCTTCCTTTGTATCATTCTTGCTTTGAAATTAGTATGAGCCTGTTATGGCAAAGGAAGCCGCCTTATCCCAATATAGACAAGAAAATGCCGAAAGTCAACGGACGATCGGCATTTACTCTGTTTTATACAAATTCGGGTTTTGATATGGAGCGTTTCTTGCGCAGTTTTCAACGATTTAGTGTGCTAAAACGCATGGAGCTTGTCTGAATGTGATGATTCTCTTATACCGCGTGGGCGGTCGCGACGACGTCAACGCCGGTGTCGGCGACGTTTGCGATCAGGGTTTCGCCGATCACAACGGGCGCGATCGCCTCGGCTGAATTGATCGCCGCCATCACCGCGCCGATCTTGTCCTTGGGGATATCTTGGGCGGTCTTGCAGGCGACGCGATCCTTCCTGCCGCCCTTGACCTTCATCGTCGAGGTGACGACGCGCGTGGGGTTCGTGACCTCCTTCTCGGCGTAGGTCTTGCCGCGCGGACAGGTGTTGCCGCTGATATCCTTTATTTCATCGCCGTCCATCGTAACCGTCAGCAGACAGCCCATCGGACAGTTGATACAGGTCAGTTCTCGTATTTCCATGGATGTTCCTTTCGTGATGACGTCGTTTACTCGATTTTCAGGGTGATCGTTTGCAGGCTCGGGTATTGGTCTAAGCTCTCTTTGGTCAGGATGACCTGCTCCATCTCGCCGGGGGCGAGGACGCGCTTCTTCCTGTGCAGGATACGGGTATCGTCAAAGTAAACGCTGACAAACGCGTTTCGGTATACCTCGCCGACGCGGAAGCGCACGGTCACTTGATCGGTCACACGGTCGGGACGGATCGTCGCCGGTACGGTATAGCGGACGCCGCCCTCCGGCTTGAGGGTGATTTCCCTGTCACAGCCGGCAGGGAGCTCGCGCTTGACGTAATGCGCCGCGGCGGCGCCGGCTTTGGCGGCTTCCTCGGACACATAGTCCACCAGATCGTGTACGTGCAGAACGTTGCCGCAGGCAAAGACGCCGGGCAGATTGGTCTCCAGACTCTCGTTGACGACGGGGCCGTTCGTGACGGGACTGAGCGTGACGCCGGCGGCGGTGCTCAGCTCGTTTTCGGGGATCAGACCGCAGGACAGCAGGAGGGTGTCGCAGGCATAGCGCTCCTCGGTGCCGGGGATCGGCTTGCGATC
>CADBUN010000200.1 GCA_902797825.1 uncultured Ruminococcus sp.
CTTTGAATCGATCCATAACGGCGTGGTGGCGACGCACGAGTTCTCACGCGATCCCGAGGATATCATCCTGATCTGTGACGGCGTGCGTCCGATGCTCTCCGAGGAGCTGATCACCAACTGTATCAACCATACCAAGGAGTTTAAGACCGCCGTCCCCGTTACCCCGTCCATCGACTCGCTGCTCTACAGCGAGGACGGCGAGACCTGCGGCAAGAGCTACCAGCGCTCGACGATGTATATCACCCAGGCGCCCCAGGGCTATACCATGGAGCGTATCCTCTGGGCGCACGATCAGGCGTATAAGCGCGGCATCCTGAGCCCGGTATCCTCGAGCGAGCTGTTCATCGAGCTGGGCGAGAAGGTCCACATCTTCCTGGGTGAGCGCTTTAACATCAAGGTGACTACCCCCGAGGACCTCACCACCCTGCGCGCCCAGTATTATTATGAGAATTACAAGAAATTCGCCAAGGAGGAGTTAAAGTATGGATTATAAGGTAAAGGATTATGTCAAGAAGAGTATCTATACCAATCTGGAGGATATCGCGAACGCGCCGCTCTCGTGGGACAAGCTGAGGAATAAAACCCTGCTGCTGACGGGCGCCGGCGGCTTTATCGGCTACTACATGACCTGCGGTATCCTGCTGCGTAACGACCTCTACGGCGACAACATCAAGGTGCTCGCCTTAGAGCGCTTCGGCGACTTTGCCAAACAGAAATTCGGCAAGCTGCTCGAGCGTGATGACGTCGAGCTGATCGTACAGGATATCACCGTCCCGATCGAAGCCGAAAGAGCCGATTTCGTGATCCATGCCGCCTCTCAGGCGAGCAACATCGAATTTGAGCGCGATCCCGTCGGCACCATCAGCGCGAACCTGAGCGGTACCGAAAACGCCCTCGAATTCGCGAAGAAAAGCGACGCGGAGGCTTCCCTGATCGTATCCTCGCTCAAGGTCTACGGTACCCTGCATACCGGCAAGCCGACTATCGAAGAGGATGACAACGGCTATGTTGACTTTACCTCCTACAAGAGCTGTTACGCGATCGGCAAGCGCGCGGCGGAGACCTTAGCCGCCAGCTATTCGAAGCAGTACGGAATGAATATCCGTATCGTGCGCCCGAGCTATATCTTCGGCGCGAGCCGGTTGGACGACGACCGCGTATGGGCCCAGTTCATCGCGAATATCGTCCGCGGTCAGGATATCCTGCTCAAGAGCAACGGCGCGACCAACCGCTCCTTCTGTTATGTGACCGACACCGTGACCGCCATGCTGCACGTGCTGCTCGACGGCGAGAACTGTGTTCCCTATAATATCAGCAACGAAAAATCCAACACCACCATCCGCGGCTTTGCGCAGGCGGCGTGCGAGGTGTTCCCCGAGCGCAATATGAAGCTCGCGTTCGCGAATCCCGAAGATGAAGTGATGCCCGCGCCCTCGCCGGACGATCCCACCCCCGAGATCATGGATAACAAGCGGCTCCTTTCGATCGGCTGGGAGCCGAAGGTCGATCTCAAGGAAGGCATCCGCAGGGCGGTCGCCATCTTAGAGGAAGCGTAATACTAATCCTAAATAAAAACCTTTATCACTAATATCTGATTAAATCTTTTTATCAAGGATTAGTATAAGGGACTCTTTTCGGGCGATGGATCGGCAAAACGGGCTTTGAGCCGGATGACGATCCACCCTGATTTCATACCTGTTCGGAGATGATGTTGTGTTTTACCTGAAGGATGTCTCGTGGGAGAGAATCCATCTGAATTTATGGCTGGAGCCCGATGAAACGTCCGTGGGGCTTGCTTCCCTGCGCTTTTATCTGGTGTCCTTATCGGGCAAGACGGAAGCGGAATTCAGCCTTGCCGAAGCCGACGGACAGTCCTCCTGCCTCTCTCTGAACGTGACCAACAACGGGCTGAACCGCTGTGTCACAAGCGGTACCTACCGCGTCCTTGCCGCCGACGATACGGGGAAGGTGATCCCCGTGCTGTACGAGGGCTTGTTCGAGACGCTGACGGGCTTTGGCAGGGGCTTCGTCTATGACTCCGGAAAAGGCGTTTATTCCGTCAGCTTCATGATTGATGAATTCACCGATCTGCCCGAGCTGCGGCTCGTCTTTCTCGACGCGGGGCTCACTCCCTCCGACAAGGGCAATCCGTATGGCAAGAAGCGCTTGTCCGATCGGCTGAAAAGCGGCTTGAAGAAAACCGCCGGGGCGGCTAACGTCCTTTCTCAGCGTTTGATTTACGCGGTTGTACGGGCGTTTCGGTTTCTCAGGAAGCCGCATATCCTCTTTTTGTGCGAGAAGAGGGACGTCCTCGCGCCGAATATGCTGGCGGTGTATCAGCGGATGCATCAGCGCGGCATGACGAAAACCTATGTGATCGACCGCTCGACGCGCAACACCGAGAGTCGTCATTTCTCGAAGCTCTCCACCGCCGGGGTGATCGTGAAGATCGCGAAGGCGGAGACGATTATCATCGATGATTATGTCCCGGCATTTAACAGCCTGGCGCTCGCCGACAGCGTCAGGGTGATTCAGCTCTGGCACGCCGGCGCCGGCTTCAAGGGCGTCGGCTACAGCCGCTGGGGGCATTTTGGGTGTCCGCCTCCCTTTTCCGCCCATCGGCGCAACGATTTCGCGATCGCCGACTCGATGGCGATCAGGCACTTCTTCTCCGAGCCCTTCGGTATTTTGGAGGAACAGGTCATCCCGACCGGTATGCCCCGGATGGACGCCTATCTCAGCGAGGAGCATCGCCGAACGGCGGTCGAAAAGCTGTATGCCTCCTATCCTGCCTTAAAGGGGAAGCAGATCATTCTGTTTGCGCCGACGTATCGCGGACGTAACCGCAAGACCGCCTACTATCCGTATGAGCTGATCGACTTTGACGGGCTCTATCGTTATTGTGAGGACAATGACGCGGCGGTGCTCTTCAAGATGCATCCGTGGGTGCCCGGCGAGGTGGCGTTCGACGCGCGCTACCGCGACCGCTTCTTTTCGATGAACGCTTACCCCGATATCAACGAGCTGTTTTATATCACCGATCTGTTGATCACCGACTATTCCTCGTGCATTTACGAATTCATGCTGATGAAGAAGCCGATGCTCTTCTTCGCCTTTGATAAGGATCGCTATTCCGTCTCGCGCGGCTTCCACCGCGACTATGCTTCGAACGTTCCCGGCAAGATCTGCGTGACCTTCGACGAGGTGCTCCGCGCGATGCGCGCCCGGGATTATGAGTTCGAAAAAGTCGAAAGGATGCTGCCCGAATATTTCGACCATGCCGACACCGACAGCTCCGATCGCGTGATCGACTGGCTGGTGCTCGACCGGCTTCCCGACGCATACGCGTCTGCCTTGAAGGAACGGCGCGACGCGGTCAAGCGTGCAAGAGCGCGCAGCTTTCCGCCTGTCGATTCCGTATGACGTCGGGATGACAGCGAAGCGATTTGACAGGCAATAGATTTCTTTGCGGAATCAGCCGTATGAATAGGTATCCAAACCGGATTCGGATACCGTACCAAAAAGGAGAAGTATTGATGAAGAAAAAAGTATGGATCATGATCCTCGCGCTGGCGCTGGCGCTCTGTCCGGCGCTTTCGGCGTGCGGTAACAATACCGGCACTACGCCGGATGAATCGGCGTCCTCCGAAACCGCCGGCGCTTCCTCAGCGGCGCCCTCCGCCGCGGCTGGCGCTTCGTCCAAGAGCGCCCCTTCCCCGACGCAGGGTAACGCCGGGGATCAGAAGGAGCAGCAGGCGCAGAAAGAACAGAACGCGCAGCAGGAACAGAACGCTCAAAATGATCAGAACGCGCAGCAGGAGCGGAACGATCAACAGGAGCAAAATGAGCAGAAGCAGGAGGAAAAGCCTGCTTCACAGAAGGACGATACACAGCAGGAGCCGCAGGCGTCCTCCGACGCTTCCTCCTCGGTTGCCGTACCGATCTACAGCGATGACCAGAAGCCGTCCTTCACCATCGCGGTTATCAATAAAAAGACGCAAAAGGCGTATTCCGCTTCCTGCGGCTATATGCAGGAGAATAAGGACGCCGCAGGGGCAAACTTCTTCCTGCCGGGCGGCGAGTATCATATCGCGATCTATCCCTATGACAACGGCAAGGCGCTGGGAGCGCCGCTGTTGACAAAGGAGCATAAGCTCGATTACGCGAAGGATGAGAACAAGACCATCCGGGTAATCTACACGCCGAAGTCCAAGAAGATCGAGGTAGAAGAGGTCAAGTCCGACCGCAATCAGTAAACAGGATATCATACTAATCCTTAATAAAAACCTTTATCATCTATTGCGATAAATTCCGCATAGCTTTGTTGAGCTCCTTGATATACGACAGTATGCC
>CADBUN010000201.1 GCA_902797825.1 uncultured Ruminococcus sp.
ACGACAGTATGCCTGCGTCACTCGCCTCGCTCTGCGAAATTTATCACTAATATCTGATTAAATCTTTTTATCAAGGATTAGTATCATAATCGTAGGGACGACCATTGGTCGTCCGTATCCGGCATATCATTGTTATTACGACAAACAGCCGCATCCAAACGGGTGCGGCTGTTTGTCGTTTTATTGAATATTAGTATGATGATCCGATTGTAAATTCATTCGTGGCGCCGCTGAAGTCGAAGCGGAGGGTGCCTGCGGCGGTGTCGCAGGTCAGCGGCTGACGCTCGTCACAGCCTTCGCCGTCAGAGGCGGCGGAGGTATATTTGGTGGTGATATGCAGGGTGATGTTGTCGTCGGACACGGTATAATCGCCCGAGCAGCCGACGCCGCCCAGCACACACGAAAAGCTGCCGTCATCGCGGAAGGCGAGATAGGCGCCGGTCTGTCGGATGATCGAGCCGTAGTAGACGGCAGGGGACTGCCGTTCGCCGTTGACGGTGACCGCGGTGAGCGTCCAGCTGCTTTTGGTGAGCGTTTCGGCGTCAAATACGTCAGGCGCGTCTGTCGGCGCAGGTGCGCTGTCGCGTTCCTCCGCCGGATTGACCGGCTCGGTTGCCGGTAGGGGGGCTGCTGTCTGCGGTACCGGCGCTGCGGTTGGAACGGCGGTCGGCGTTGTCGGCGCAGCGGTTGGCGCGGTGGTTGTCGGATCAGAGGTTTTCGGTTGATGACAAGCCGTCAGCGTGACGGCGATCACGATGGCGAGGATCGCGAGGAGACGAATCGTTTTTTTCATGATGCACTCCGGTATAGAAAAAGGTAGATGGCGGATTCTGATAAGAGGAAGCCTCCGATGGGTTCGGAGGCTTTTCTTTCATTTATTTCAAATTCTCGATGGCGGTTTTGATGAGGGCGAGCTTCTCGCGCTCACGCTCCGCCTGCAGCTTGATCTTCTCGATGACGGCGGCAGGCGCCTTGCCCATGAAGCCGGGGTTATTGAGCTTCTTCTCGTCCTGAGCGAGCATCTTCTCGGTCTGCTCGAGCTCCTTATGCAGGCGCTTGCGCTCGGCTTCGAGATCGACCAGCTCGTTCATCGGGATATAGAGCTTGGCGTGCGCGGTGACGACGGTCACGGCGCCCTCGAGGTCGAAGTCGGCGCCGATCTCGATCTCATTGGCGGAGGCAAGCTTCTTGAAGAACTCCGCGCCGTGGCGGAAGGTGTCCGCGTCCTTGGTCGCGATATAGAGCTTCGCCTTCTTGGAGGGCGGCACGTTCATCTCGTTGCGGCGCGTGCGGATGGCGGTGATGGCGGTCATGATCTTCTGCATATCCGCCGCTTCTTCGTCAAAGCACAGCGCGTCGGTATATTCGGGATACTGCTGCAGCATGATGGTCTCGCCGTCATGGGGGATATTCTGCCAGATTTCTTCGGTGATGAAGGGCATGAACGGATGCAGGAGCTTTAAGATCTTGTCGAGGACATAGACCAGCACCTGACGGGCGTTCTGTGCCGCCTGTTCATCGTCGCCGTAGAGATCGGTCTTTTTCAGCTCGATGTACCAGTCGCAGAAGCAGTCCCAGATGAAGTCATAGAGCTTTTGAACCGCGATACCGAGCTCAAATTTCTCGAGGTTTTCGGTGACGTCACGGCACAGGGTGTTGAGGGTGGACAGGATCCACTTGTCCTCCATCTTCAGGTCGTTCGGGAGGGATAAGGGTACCTCGTGCCCCTCGATATTCATCAGCACAAAGCGGCTGGCGTTATACAGCTTGTTGGCGAAGTTGCGGCAGCTCTCGACGCGCTCCTCGGAGAAGCGCATATCGTTGCCGGGCGAGTTGCCCGTCGCGAGGAAGAAGCGCAGCGCGTCGGCGCCGTACTTGTCGATGATCTCGATCGGATCAACGCCGTTGCCCAGCGATTTACTCATCTTCCTGCCCTGCGCGTCACGGATCAGACCGTGGATGAATACGGTGTGGAAGGGGACGTCGCCCATATGATGGATGCCGGAGAACATCATGCGGACAACCCAGAAGAAGATGATGTCGTAGCCGGTGACAAGGGTATCGGTGGGATAGAAGTATTCCAGCTCTTCGGTGTTCTTCGGCCAGCCGAGGGTGGAGAACGGCCATAAGGCGGAGCTGAACCAGGTGTCGAGGGTATCGGGATCCTGCGTCATGTGCGTACCGCCGCACTTGGGACAGACGGTGACGGCTTCCTTGCTGACGACGGTCTCGCCGCAGGCGTCACAGTAGTAGGCAGGGATGCGGTGTCCCCACCAAAGCTGACGCGAGATACACCAGTCGCGGATATTTTCGAGCCAGTGGAAGTAGATTTTCTCACTGCGCTTGGGGATGAACTGTGTTTTGCCGTCGCGGACGGCGTCGATCGCCGGGCCGGCTAAGGGCGTCATCTTGACGAACCACTGCTTAGAGACCATCGGCTCGATGGTGGTGTGACAGCGGTAGCAGGTGCCGACCTCGTGGGACAAGGGCTCGATCTCCTTCAGGAGTCCGAGCGCGGTCAGGTCGTTGACGATCGCCTTGCGCGCTTCATCGGTGGTCATGCCGGCATATTTGCCGCAGTCGAGCACCTCGGGCTCGTTCTCGGACAGACCGCCCTTCGCCTTTAAGGCTTCATAGGCGGCGACGTCCTCGGCGCCGGTCATGTGACCGTCATAGGTAAAGCAGCGCACGATCGGCAGGCTGTGGCGCAGCCCGAC
>CADBUN010000202.1 GCA_902797825.1 uncultured Ruminococcus sp.
ACGACAGTATGCCTGCGTCACTCGCCTCGCTCTGCGAAATTTATCACTAATATCTGATTAAATCTTTTTATCAAGGATTAGTATAACTTTTCCTTAACAAAAGCGATTTGCTGTTCGATCGACTGCACCGAGGTGCCGCCGACGGAGTTGCGCTTATTGACGCAGGTGAAGAGGTCGATATCCTGATACAAATCCTCTTCGAACAGATCGGAGTATTCCTTGTATGTTTCGAGGGGCAGGGTTTCGAGCACCTCGCCGTTTTCGATACAGTAGGCAACGATGGAGCCAGAAATCTTATATGCCGTGCGGAAGGGCATCCCCTTCTTCGTCAGGTAATCGGCGAGATCGGTCGCGTTGATAAAGCCCTTCTGCGCCGCCTTCTTCATATTCTCGGTCTTGACCTTCATCGTCGAGATCATGCCGATAAAGACGCCGAGCGACATCCTCGCGGTATCGACCGCGTCAAACACGCCCTCCTTGTCCTCCTGCATATCCTTGTTATACGCGAGCGGCAGCCCCTTGAGCATCGTCAGCGCCGCCATCAGGTCGCCGTAGACGCGCCCGGTCTTGCCGCGGACGAGCTCCGCCATATCGGAGTTCTTCTTCTGCGGCATGATCGAGGAGCCGGTGGTATAGGCGTCGGACAGCTCCACGAAGCCGAACTCCCAGGAGGACCAGAGGATGATCTCCTCGGATAAGCGCGACAGGTGCATCATCAGGATGGACAGATCGGACAGCAGCTCGATCACGAAGTCGCGGTCGGAGACGCCGTCGAGCGAATTCATCGCGATCCCGTCAAAGCCGAGCTGTTCCGCTTCAAACCGGCGGTCGGTGTCGTAGGTGGTGCCGGCAAGCGCGCAGCAGCCGATCGGAGAAACATTCATGCGGCGCTTACAGTCGGTCATGCGGTCAACATCGCGCAAAAGCATCATCGCGTACGCGAGCAGGTGATGCCCGAACATGATCGGCTGAGCGCGCTGTAAATGCGTATAGCCGGGCATGATCGCCTCCTTGTATTCCGCCGCCTTGTCGGTCAGGGCGGCGATCAGGTGCTTGGTATCGGCGCACAGCTCGTCCACGCGGTTCATCAGGTACATCCTGAGATCAAGCGCGACCTGGTCGTTGCGCGAACGGGCGGTATGGAGCTTCTTGCCGACGTCGCCGACGCGCTTTGTCAGCTCTTCCTCGACGAACATATGGATATCCTCGGCGTTTCGGTCAATCTCCAGCGCGCCGGAGGAGATATCCTCCAGAATCTTCAAGAGCTCGTCACACAGCGTATCCGCCTCGCGGCGCTCGATGATGCCCTGCTTGGCGAGCATCTGGGCGTGCGCGATCGAGCCCGTGATATCCTCCTTATACATCCGGCTGTCAAAGCCGATGGAGCTGTTGAATTCGTCAGCCAGCTTGCTGGTATCTCCGGCGGTACGTCCCGCCCACATTTTAGCCATAATTTTCTCCTGTCTTATATACGCGTAACGGCGGGAACCGACAAACGTGCCTTTCCCCGCCCTACGTTGAATATTGAATGATCCGTGATCACTGTTCACTGACGCCGAAAATCATTTATTTTTGGCGTCTACGACCGCCTGTACCTTGATCGGCAACCCATAGAGGTTAATGAAGCCGGCAGAATCGGTCTGGTCATAGTCAGACTCGCCGAAGGTCGCGATCTCCTCGCTGTAGAGGCTGTAGGGACTGTCAACGCCCGCCTTGATGATATTGCCCTTATAGAGCTTGAGCTTGACATAGCCGGTGACCTTCTCCTGCGTCTTGTCCACAAAGGCAGAGAGCGCTTCTCTGAGCGGCGTAAACCACTGACCGTTGTAGACGAGCTCGGCGAAGGTGATGGACAGGCGCTGCTTCTCGTGCATGGTCATCTTGTCGAGGCAGATGCTCTCGAGCGCCTCATGCGCCTTGTACAGGATGGTGCCGCCGGGCGTCTCATACACGCCGCGGCACTTCATGCCGACCAGACGGTTCTCGACGATGTCGATGATACCGATACCGTTCTTGCCGCCCAGCTCGTTGAGC
>CADBUN010000203.1 GCA_902797825.1 uncultured Ruminococcus sp.
AAATGTATAACTCATCGTTTCATCACCGTATACATTATACCACAGCAATTTCAGCTTTTAAAGTGTTTTATTGAATAATAGTATTAGAACAATAATTGATTGTTTTAAGATAACGATTCTATGACTGTTCGAATCTCGTTTCGATCATGCATGAATTCCTCATGAAGTCATATACTATGATCGGGAGATGATAGTGTGTTATTTAAGAAGCATAATTCTTCAAAAGAAGTAAATCGTCGAAAATCCAATGCCTCGGGCAAAAATGCCGTTCCCTTTCACGAGAATATCGCGCCCTATGCCGACGGCGACGGGGGAGAGTATATTCCGCGTCATATGGCGGATATCGGGGTAGAAAACGGCGAGCGCGGCGAATTTCTGATCTGCCCAGACGGCAGTCATATTGCCCCGAACGGCGCCGTCATCCGCGAACCGATGTCCGAACAGCCCGAGATCGCGCCCGATCACGAGTATACCGAAGAAAAAGAAGACCTGAATCTGTTGATTATGTAACGGAAAAGACGCCGGAGAATATTCCGGCGCCTTTGCTTATCATGACGTAGATTAAATTGTGTGTTTACTTAATATCACGCTTTTGGAACAGGATTACCGTCAGGGTATAGAACAGGGCGAGCACGACAAACCCGGCGATCACAGCGTTGGCGACCAGCGTTCCGTTGACGACGCTTGCCGTATTCATCAGCTGTGAGGGCATATACTGCATGATATCGAAGCCTTGGATACCGGTTGCGCTGACGGCGGAATTGATACCGAGATAGGCGAGGGAGAGCATCCCCGAGCCGATCAGGACGCCGGCGATGATTCCCAGCGCCTTGACCTTTACGCCGTTCGTGAAGAACAGCAGGATCGAGGTACCGGCGGTCACCAACAGCCATTTGAGGAAGAAATCTCCGATTCCTGCCATGATGGCTGCGTCAAAGACAATCGGTCTGACGATGACAGCGCTGAGGGTACAGCCGATCAGCGCTGCGAGCATCAAAAGCAGGTTATGCAGGGCGATCACGATGAATTTGGAGGTGATCAGGTCGATTCTCCTGCGCGCCAGACCGGCGATCGTTTTGATGTAGCCGCCCGAGAAGTCGAGGTAGGAGAAGCTGACTGCCGAGATGAAGATCACCAGCGGTATAAACATCACGAAGGGATTAGACAGAATCTCTGAGAAGTTGATCGCGGCAGGACCGCCGAGGGATACGCCGGCTAAATCTGATACTGCCTGCGTCAGCAGCGGCGTTACGAGGGAGATAATCATCGAAAAGCCGAATACGAAGATCAGACAACCGATGAAGAATTTTGATTTTCTGAGTCGATAAAGATCCATATGTAAGATATTACGCATCGTATTTCCCTCCTGTAATGGTCAGATAATAGTCCTCCAGCGATAACCGGGTGACATACAGCTCGTTGACGGTGACGTCGTCGGTGATCAGCGTTTTGAGGATGGCGGCAGTTTGATCCAGCGCCTCCGAGATGCGGATATTGCTGTTCTGATCAACCTCGACCTGCGTGATTCCCATCTTTTGCAGCGATTCCTTTGCCGCCTTGAGATCGGGGGTTTTCAGGGTGATATATTCGCCGCAGCGCTCCGCCAGCTCGTCGGTGGTGAACTCGTCGATCAGCCTGCCCTCGTGGATGATGCCGTATGCGTCAGCCAGCTTTGACAGCTCGTCGAGGATGTGACTGGAGATCATGATAGTGATTCCTTTTTCATCCCGGAGCTTCTCGAGCATGACGCGCATCTCGACGATACCCTGCGGATCCAGACCGTTGATCGGTTCATCAAGGATGATGATCTCGGGATCGCCCGTCAGCGCGAGCGCGATCCCCAGCCTTTGTCGCATACCCAGCGAGAAGGAGCCGGCTTGCTTCTTGCCGGTATCCGCCAGCCCGACCAGCGCGAGCAGCTCGCGGACGGTAGCGTCGATCTTTGCTCTCGGGATACCGGCGGCGATACATTTGATCTTGATATTTTCATAAGCCGAGAGCTTCGGATACAGTCCCGGCGCTTCGATCAGGGTACCGACCTTCCCGACGAGATTCCGGATCGGATTCCCGTCGCTGTCGAAATACTGATAGCTACCTGCGGTGGGAAGCGCCAGACCGCTGAGCATACGCATGATGGTCGTTTTACCAGCGCCGTTGCGACCGATCAGACCGTAGATCATGCCCTTGCGGATATGGATATTGATATCCTCTGCTGCATACCGGGCTTTGTATCTCTTGCTCAAACCGGAAGTTGTCAGAATATAGTTCATACTCACGCCTCTTTTCTTTGGATGTTGTCATTATCATACCATATCAACCGGGACAAAACCATGACAAATATAGAATATTTTCTGAAAGATTTTGATCCACGAGGAATTTTTTTACCGCAGCGAAATCCGGATTTTCGATTCATGTAAAATATAAATCAACAGTTGACTGCTTTGTGAATTATTCACAACATTACAGCCTTGAGACTGTGAATAATGCCACATATTCGCATTGACAGATTGACAAATACGAGATATAATAATAGGGATAGAAAATAGGTAAATAGTGATTAATCACCATATCATCGCCGGGTGTTATACTAATCCTTGATAAAAAGATTTAATCAGATATTAGTGATAAATTTCGCAGAGCGAGGCGAGTGACGCAGGCATACTGTCGT
>CADBUN010000204.1 GCA_902797825.1 uncultured Ruminococcus sp.
AGATCAAAACGTTTTGAACTATGCGAAAATGGAGTGTAGGGGCGGAACGGCAGTTTCGCCCATCACGCCCCTATGATTCCGTTCCGTATCTCAATCGTCATGGCGAAGCCCTAATGGAGTTCCCAAAAAAGTTCCTGCTTTTTGGGGAGAGGAGCCGCCACATGAGGTCGATGCATACCAACCGGATATGCCTACTGAATACGGCGAGTGACGATGTGGCAATCTCAACCGAACAAAATGTCATTGCGAAGCCCGTCAGGGCTGTGGCAATCTCAACTGATATATAACTTTAATCTGTGTATATTTTACCGTATACAGAGATCAAAGCTATATAAAGAATGGGAGAACAGTATGAAAGAGAATGATATGAAAACGCAGAATCAACCGCAGACCAAAGGGAAAAGCGTGGGGATGAAGGTGCTCAACACCATCATCAACATCATGATCGTTTTGGTTCTGGTGGTGTCGATTATAATTGCCACGATGGCGCTGACGTCAAAGGCGAATGGGATCTCGACCATCTTCGGGTACACGATCCAGCCGATCCAGTCAGAATCCATGAGGGGAGGTTCTCCCGACGGATATCCCGGCGGAGACTTCGGTCAGGGCGATTTGATGATCGCGAAGGCGACTGATTTCGATCCTGCTGCCGGCTATGAAAAGGGCGATATCGTGACCTTCCGCACGGTCGATTCCGCTACGAATGAATATATCCTGATTGCCCATAGAATCGTCGATGTCGCGACAAACGAATCGGGGACTAAGGTCTATCAGACACAGGGTGATAACCGCGAGACCTCTCCGGTTCCCGACCAGCAGAAGCCCGAAGAGTATATCAGCGCCGCCAGCATCGGCTCGTTGTATTATTCTTCATCCTATCAGGGCAAGATCTTAAAGGGCTGGGGCGCTCCGCTTGATTTCATCCGGACGCAAAAGGGCTTCTTCCTCGTCGTCCTCCTCCCGATGATCATCTTCTTCCTGTATGAGCTGATCCGCGTTGTTATCAATTATATGAATTATAAGAAGGCAAAGGCAGAAGAGGATAAGGATGCTGCCGTCAAGGCGGCTGTCTCTGACGCGCTGGCAGGTAAACAGGCTGACAACACCGAATCCGCCTACGAGAATATGTCAGACGCCGAGAAGGAACAGTTTAAAGCCTTCCTCGAACAGCAAAAACAAAACCAAAATCAAAACCAAGTTCAGGATCAGACCGAAACCTGATCATAGCATAGAAAATTCTTCTATCCGTTAGAATCTTTTGATTCGGAAACTTATAGGTAAAGGAGCTGTTGTCATTGAGCAAGAAACCGAAGAACATCGAAGAGCCTTTCTCTCCCGAACAGCTCGAACGGTTAGAAACAAAGGGCGATAAGGACGTTCAACTACAACGCCAGAAGGAGGGCATCTTCCAGCGCAACCGCGCTAAGCGCGACGCGAAGGATCTTGCCTCTCAGGTCAGGTGGAAGCGTCGTGCCGGTATTGCGCTGGTAACGATACTGCTGGTCCTGTTCCTGATCTGGATCATGACGTGGCTTCTGACCACCATCGGCGACCTTGTCATCTCCGTTGACAGCGGTGCGGCGAAGAAAGGTATTTCCGTGTCTCAGGACGCCGACGGTACCCAGTTCGGCGAGAACGGCGGTCCCTTCAAGATGAGCGCCAACATGGTCAACGAGGTTACCAACATCACCTATGACTGGCTGCCGGCTACCCTCGATCTCGAGGCGGACGGCTCCCATAACGGCAGGAACTATCTTGCCTACTCCTTCTATTTACATAATAACGGCAAAGAAACGGTCAATTATGTCAGTACCTTAAAGAGCGTCAAGGCGGCGAAGGATGCCGACGAAGCGTGCCGTATCATGGTATATAAAAACGGCGAGCCCGAGGTCTTTGCGAAGGAAAACAGGGGCTTAACCTCCTCCGACGGAAAGCCCGAGCCGTTTGAAAAGATTTTCAAAAAGTCGATCCCCGCGAATTATAAACAGCCGACCGCCGAGGAAATCGAAGCCGCCGCCAAGCAACCGCAGAATAAAGAAGCGGTAGAGACAACGGACGAAGAAATCGTGATTCAGCCGTTTGTCGATCCTACGATCGTGTTCAGCACGACCTCCGACGGTCTTGAACCGGGCAAAACCGATAAATACACGATCGTCATGTGGATCGAAGGCGAGGATCCCGAATGCCTCGACGTGATTCGCGAGGGTTACGTCAAGCTGATGTGGTTCTTCAACATCGAGGACGAGGAGCTGTAAATGCTTTTATCCTGTCATATCGAGGAGCGTTAGTGATGTAGAAATCGCGCTTCCATGACAAGGAGGTTGCCGCAGGGCGGAAGCCCTACGCAATGACGTTTGTAAAGGAAACAATTCAATCGGAATAAATCAGCATCAAGGAGTAGAACAGTATGGATACTATCTTTAAATTCTTATTCGAATTTCTAAAGCAGTTCTTCGGCTCATTCTTCAAGGGTATTGTTGAAATGCTGCAGGCTTTTAACTTCAAAGCCTACTATGATATCATCCAAAACTTTACCGGTCAGGGCGAGCTTGGCAAGGGTGTTGCCTGGGTGATCGCCATCGTAGCCATGCTGCTGCTCGCTGCGGTGTTCGGTCTGATCATCTTCTTCATCGTGAAGGGTATCATGAAGCTCACGAAGTTCAAGAAGAAGGCGCAGGATACCAACGACCTCGTCAACGAAGTCAACGCGCTGAACAAAGAAGTCATGCGCCTGAACCTCGAGAAGGATAAGATCCTCTCCATGAAGGTATCCCAGATCGGTCTGAACCCGAACGAGATTTCCGAGCTGACCGGCGAGGAGCTCGAAGCGCTCAACGCCGAGGAAGAGGAAGAAGTATCCACCGGCCGCTTCAACAAGCTGGTCACCATCGACGAAGAGTGGGCGGATTATCAGCCCGAGCCCTACGATTGGGATGTTACGCTCCCCGAATTCGTTACCAACTTCCGCAATTTCGCTTGCTCGCGTATGCATTACTGGTATGAGATCAAGCTGCTCCGCTGCTTCGTCGCAGGCTTTGCGTCCGGTCGTCTGACGATCCTGCAAGGTATCTCCGGTACCGGTAAAACCTCACTGCCTTACGCCTTCGGTAAATATGTTTGCAACCCTGCCGTCATCGCGTCGGTTCAGCCTTCCTGGCGTGACCGTACCGAGCTCTTCGGCTACTACAACGAATTTACCAAGAGATATAACGAGACGGAGTTGCTCCGTGCGCTGTACGAAGCCTCCTATAATGAAAACGTTTACGTTGTCATCCTCGATGAGATGAACATCGCCCGTGTCGAGTATTACTTCGCCGAGATGCTGTCCATCCTCGAAATGCCGGCGCATGATGAGTGGATCGTCGAGATCGTCGCGGCTCCCTGGCCTGATGATCCGAAGCACCTGGATCACGGTAAGCTGACCATCCCCGACAACATCTGGTATGTCGGTACCGCGAACAACGATGACTCCACCTTCGCCATCACCGATAAGGTATATGACCGTGCGATGCCCATCGACATCAACACCAAGGGCAAGCCCTTCGAGGCGCCCGATACACCGCCCTGTCATATTAACTATAAGCACTTCACCAAGCTGCTCGAGGACGCTGTTAAGGCGAACCCGATCAGCGAGGAGAATTTGAAGAAGATCGAAATCCTCGACGATTACGTTATCGAGCATTTCCGCGTCGCGTTCGGTAACCGTGTTATGAAGCAGATCAACACCTTCGTCCCCGCGTTCGTCGGATGCGGCGGCACCGAGGTAGACGGTATCGACTACGCGCTGTGCAAAAAGGTATTCCGTAAGTTTGAAGCGCTGAACATTTCCTATATCCGCGACGAGATCGACGGTCTGGTTCAGCAGCTTGATCAGCTCTTCGGACGCGAGAACATGAACGAGTGTAAAGAGTATGTCCGCATGCTCCAGAAGATGACCTGATAACTATACCAATTGTCATTGCGAAGCCCGATAGGGCTGTGGCAATCTCAACCAA
>CADBUN010000205.1 GCA_902797825.1 uncultured Ruminococcus sp.
AGTCTACCCTTATTATTCCCCAGCGAAATAATAAACATCCCCGGTGCAAGCACGATTGAGATGAGCACACGCTCTGCCGGCGGACGACCATTGGTCGTCCCTACAATTCCACTGACCGCTATCATGGCTGAAATTATTTCTCGCCCTTGTTTTTCTTCGCCAGGATGACCACGATGACGATCACGGAGAGGAATACCAGCGCGCAGCCGGAAACGATCCAGATGGTCGCCACGTTCGTATTAATATTATCCTCGACGATTTCGCCGTCGCCGGTGCGCGCCGCGGTGCTCTGTTCGGTCGGCGCTTCTGTCGCGAGCGCCGGCAGCTCATAGCTGCTGCCCTCTGCGGTACCCCAAACGGTGTCGATCTCAGCGGCGTTCACCTCGTCAACATTCAGGGTTTTGCCGTTCGAATCCACCTCGATCGCCGGGTGAACCTTGTCGCCGTGGTGTCTCCAGCGCGCGACGGCACAGGATTTCTCACCGTCTACGGGATTCACGCAGGTATCGCCCTTACAGTAGGCGATATCGCCCCTGCAGGCGGCGGTGATATTCAGGTTATAGGTCTGCATCCCGTTTTCATTCGAGAAAATCAGCGAATACTCCCCCTCGGGATCAAACGAAATGCCGCTGAGGTCATAGCGCCAGTAGCCGTTGCCCATATCCTCACAGGTCTCTTCCTTTGCCTGCCACGAATAAATATCGCCGCCGGTCTTGCTCCAGATATGGCAAAAGACGCGCTTAAAATTATTCCACGCGACGCCCTGCGTCGGGACCTCAAAGTAAATATACGTCGGTTGGGTGGTCTCCGCCGCCGATGCCGCCGGGACGAGCACAGCGCCCGCCAACAGCAAAATCATAAACAATACAGCAATGAATCGCTTCATCGTATCCTCCTCATACAAGTTTATCCTGTGACTGTCTTTCCGCTGTTCGGAATTTGTCGTTTCCTGACCGAACGCGCGGCGCGCGCTTCCGCCATGCCGCCGCTCGATCCGTGAAAGACAAAGAGGCCGGCTCAGAGAGTCAGCCTCGGTGTATCTTATTCTTTGTTTTCAGGCTCAGAGGGAGCTTCCTGCTTTTCCTCGGGAGCTTCCTGCTTTTCCTCGGGAGCTTCTTGCTTTTCCTCGGGAGCTTCTTGCTTTTCTTCGGGAGCCTTCGCCTTGTCGGCAGAAACCGCGGAAGCGTCAGTCGCTTCACCGGGAGCGCCGGGAGCGTTATTGCCGGGCTTCTTCTTCATGTAGAAGTATGCCGCGGCGCCGCCGCCTGCCAGCACGACGAGAACGATGATGATCCAAACCACGGGGGACACGCCCTTCTTATCGGCGGATTGGTTCACCGGAGCCTGGTCGGAGGTCGCGGTCACGTTGCCCCGGGCGTCCGTCGCGGTCACGAAGTAGCCCTCTGCCGTTGTCGCTACGGGCGCGGCGGTTGTTTTCGCGTCGGCGTTGTTCGCGCCGCCGTTCGCCGCACCGCCGTTATTGGCGCTGCCGCTGCCGCCGCTGACATTACCGGCGCCGCCGTTGTTCGCGCCGCCGTTCGCGCTGCCGCCGTTACCGCCGGCGTTGCCGTTGTTATTCGCGTTGTTATTGGGGTTGTTATCCGAGTCGTTGCCGACTGCCTGACCGTTGCCGGTATTGCCCTTGGTCTTATCGACGACGCCGGGAATCTCGGGATCGGCATTCTGGCTGTCACCGTCGAGCGAGGGGACGAACTTGCCGTTTTCGGGCGCTTCGTCTACATTCAGCTCGGGCGCGGCGTCCTTGAGCACCTCCTGACCGTTGACCGTGACATTACAGGTGAACTGGTAGGTCGTGATCTGCGGATAATCGGTGGAATTGAATACATCGTTATCATACAGATAACGGATACGATAGGTGATGTGCGAATCGGTCGCGTCGGTTTTCGCCTTCAGATTCACGGTAAGGAAGTTACGCTTCGAAGAAAAATCAACGCCCTTGAGGATCGACCAAACGCCTCTGACCTGACCGTCGAGATCGGGGTTGATGGTCGCTTCCCAGTCATCCTCGTTGGTTTTGTTATTAAAGTCCGCTACCGAGACCAGCTCGAACACGGAGGAATCGTAGTAAACGGAAAAGTCGCTGCCGATGATCGGCTGTTCGACCTTATCGAGGGCGAGGGTGTAGCTGACCTCGTCGCCGCTCTTGACGTCAACCGCAGTAGAGCCCTTGGATACTTCGGCGTGAGAGCTGACGGCTGAGACAGCAACGACGCCGATTACCAGTGTCAGGACACAGAGAACAGAAATCAATTTCTTCATGATGAACATTCCTTTCAGAATATCTGCATACGAACACGATTTCCGGTAAAACAGTTTTCCGTTTTCGCAGAAACCGGTATCGCGCTTCGTCCCGATGAAGCAGGATTCATGCGCTATCGGGCACACGAAGCATCGTATTTCGCTTTACTACTAGTATTATAATACATCGGTCGGCATATTTCAATAAATAAATTGTGAACAGTCGGGGTATGCCATTGTGATTTGTGATAAATTTTGAAATCTGTTTTTGTTCATCCTGTATATTTCACCGCAATACAAAGCCCCCTTCGGGTGAAGGGGGCTCATCGTTAAGTTAGTTCAGAGAATCAACCGAAAGATTATCTGTCAGTCTTTCTCTTCTTCATGAAGATGATGATACCTGCAGCCATCACGAGGATCGCAACGAAGAAGATCGCGATCTCAGGTGAACCGGTCTGTACCGCGGAGCCGTTCGTGGTGGACTTGGAGTCGTTCGTAGAGGACTGGCCGTTGGTAGCGCCGGAGGTGGGCTTGCTGCCGTTGTTGTTATCATCACTGCCCTTGGTGCTGTCCTGACCGGGAGTGGTCGGAGCAGCGAGAACATGCAGGATACCCTTCGCTTCGCCGTCGGAGAATACGAACTTCACTTCGTGATCGCCGACTGTGAGGGTATTCATGTACTCGGGCTTGAAGGTCAGGAGCAGGGAGCCTTCTGCCTTGGTGTAGTTGGTGTAATCAACCACGACGCCGTCAACCTCGACATGATCGAACTTACCGTAGGTCTGCTTATCCATGTACTCGGGAATCGCCTTAACGGTGAAGGTCTTTTCCTCGCCGGAGTTCAGGGTGTAGGTCTGCTCATCAGCGTTATAGATGATGGTCAGTCTCTGACCGGGTACGCCGTCGAGCATACCTTCTCTGTACGGGATCTCGTCGGGAGTCAGGGTAGAATCCTCGAAGATCTGTCTCTCTTCATCGGGACCTTCTAAGGTCTTGATCTTAGTGGTGATGAAGTAGATACCGGGCTGTGTATCCTCGGGAACCTGGAAGTCGAAGGTGATCAGCGGGTTCTTGCCCTCGGGATCCTGGTTGAAGTCTACGCCGTCAATGCTGGTGTAGTTGAACAGGATCTGCTGCTGGGCGAGCTTGCCGTCCGCGGTGATGTCGTACTTCTCATACATTACGCCGGACTCATAGCCCTCGGTCTGGGTTTCGTCAGCCAGAGCGCCGAGGATCGGGAAGCTGGGCTCACCGTCAAGGGTGACCATAGGAGCATCCCAGGTGGTGGAAGCGTCTACGCCGCAAACCATCTTGGTATCCTTGAGGTAGTATGCATAGGAATGCTTGCTGCCTGCATCAACCTTGTAGACAAATCCGTCTGCGCAGATGTAGATGTACTTATCGAGGTCGATCTCTTCTCCGGGAGCGGTCGTCGGCTCAACAGGAACATCGGTGGAACCCTCGGTCGGGGCTACGGTCGGGCCTTCGGTCGGCGCATCGGTGGGAGCGTCGGTAGGCGCGTCGGTCGGCGCATCGGTGGGAGCGTCGGTCGGAGCCTGAGTCGGGCCCTCGGTGGGAGCTTCGGTCGGATCGGGCTGGACATCACGCTTGGTGAAGCTGCTGTCAACCTTAATCGGCTTATCGGTGTCAACCAGCTGGTCGTCCTTAACGATCGGCGTCAGATCCTCGTCAGCGGCTGCCATTGTCTTGATGGCATTTCTGATCTCAGCCTCACCCTCCGCGGAAGCGGTGTAGGTGGTCTTAATCAGGATATCATCGTCGGTGTTGAATACGAAGCCGTTGGTGGAGGTCGCGTTGTACAGAACCTTGCCGTCCTTATCGGTGTTATCAATCACGCTGTCGCCGAGAACCGGATAGGAAGCGTTATTGAGGGTGAGCTTGTCAGCGGTGTATTCCTGAGAAGCGTTGACGGAAGCGATCTTGCCGCCATCAGCAGCCTTGGAAGCGTTCAGGTAGGTGTAAACGTCGAAGGTCTCGCCAACCTTAACTTCCTTGGTCTCGCAGAGGTTGCCGTCGAGATCATAGATCTTAACGGTCGTGAACTTATCAGCGTCGGTGGGAGCCTGTGTGGGTGCGTCAGAAGGAGCAACCGTCGGCGCGGTGGTGGGAGCCTCGGTGGGAGCGTCGGAAGCGCCCTCGGTGGGAGCCTGAGTCGGGCCCTCGGTGGGAGCGTCGGAAGCGCCCTCGGTGGGAGCGTCGGTGGGCAGCTCGGGAAGCTCGAAGGTCATGAACTCGGTAAAGTCAGCAACCGGGTTCTCATGATCAACCAGTCTGGTCAGATCCTCGTCAGCGGTAGCCAGCGTCTTGAGGATGGTCTTGATGTCAGCCGTGCCGGGCTTGGTCGCGGTATAGGTGGTCTTGATCAGGACTGCGTTGTTGTTATTGAATACAAACGGATCGGTAATCGAAGGTGTAGAAGCGTTGAAGTAAACGACGCCTGCGTTCGCCGCGTTAGCGAGCGAATTCTTACCGGTGACCGGGAATACATCCTCGAGATCGGTGATCGCGCCTTCGCCGTCAACCTTGTCGAGCAGCGCTACAACCGCATCGGTGTAGGTCTGTCTGCCGCTGATGGAAGCGATCTTACCGTCGTTGATATCCTTGGTGTTCAGTACGGTGTATACGGTGAACGGCTCGTTGAGCGGAACTTCCTTGGTCTCGCAGAGGTTGCCGTTGATGCCGTAGATGTTGATGATCGCGGTGTTGCCGCCGGTGGTGGGCTCAGTGGTCGGCGCAACCGTGGGCGCAGTGGTGGGCGCGTCTGTCGGAGCGTCAGTCGGCGCAGTGGTGGGTGCGTCAGTCGGAGCGTCGGTCGGCGCAGTAGTGGGAGCGTCGGTCGGAGCGTCAGTCGGCGCAGTGGTGGGCGCGTCTGTCGGAGCGTCAGTCGGCGCAGTGGTGGGTGCGTCGGTCGGAGCGTCGGTCGGCGCAGTAGTAGGCGCGTCGGTCGGAGCGTCGGTCGGTGCAGTAGTAGGCGCGTCGGTCGGAGCGTCGGTCGGCGCAGTAGTAGGCGCGTCGGTCGGAACGACGGTGGGCAGCTCAGGAAGCTCGAAGGTCATGAACTCGGTGAAGTCAACAACCGGAGTTTCGTGGCTGACCAGAATGGTCAGATCCTCGTCAGCGGTAGCTACCGTCTTGAGGATGGTCTTGATGTCAGCCGTGCCGGGGTTGGTCGCGGTATAGGTGGTCTTGATCAGAACCGCGTTATCGTTATCGAATACGAACGGATCGGTAATCGAAGGTGTGGAAGCGTTGAAGTAGATGACGCCGGAATTCGCCGCGTTACCGAGCGACTTCTCGCCGGTGACCGGGAATACGTCGGCAGGATTCTTGATCGCGCCTTCTGCATCGAGCTCGTCAGCCAGCGCTACAACCGAATCGGTGTAGGTCTGTCTGCCGCTGATGGAAGCGATCTTACCGTCGTTGACATCCTTGGTGTTCAGAACGGTGTATACGGTGAACGGCTCATTCAGCGGAACCTCCTTGGTCTCGCAGAGGTTACCCTTGATGCCGTAGATATTGATGATGGCAGTATTGCCGGCGGTGGTGGGCTCTTCGGTGACTTCCTCTGTAGGCTCAGCGGTAGGCTCAGCGGTGGGAGCCTCGGTGGGCACTTCCTCAGGCCAGTCGAAGGAGGCGTGGAGTCTGAAGTCATCCTTCACGATCTCGCCCCTGTCGATGATTCTGGTCAGATCCTCATCAGCAACCGCCAGGGTTCTCAGGTTGGTTCTGACTTCTGCCTCACCGGGAGCGGTGACAAGGTAATTGGTCTTGATCAGAATATCGTCGTTATCATCAAATATGAATGCATCAGTGATCGAAGGTGTAGAAGCGTTGAAGTAGATAACGCCGGCTTCCTTGCCGTTGGCAACAGCGCCGGAAGCAACGATCGGGAACATCTCATTCAGGTTGAGGATGTCGCCCTCTACGGGATCGTAAGCGTCGTTCAGCTTCAGGACGGAATCGGTATAGGTCTGGGAACCGTTCAGGGAACCGATCTTACCGCCGTCGATGTTAGCAGTGTTCAGGGTGGTGTATACGGTAAAGGTCTCGCCGACGGGTACTTCCATGGTCTCGGAGATGCCGTCCAGACCGTAGATGGTGACGATCGCCTTATCGGCAGGAGCCTGGGTGGGCGCTTCGGTAGGCGCGTCAGTGGGCGCCTCGGTGGGAGCCTCGGTCGGAGCCGCAGTCGGAGCCTCGGTAGGCGCGTCAGTGGGAGCCTCGGTGGGAGCCGCAGTCGGAGCCGCAGTCGGAGCTTCTGTGGGCGCGTCGGTCGGCTCAGCGGTAGGTACTTCCGCAGGCGGGTTGAACGAGGTATGGTAAACCATCTCGTCAAAGCCCTCTACGAGGTTACCTCTGTCTACGATTCTGGTCAGATCCTGATCGGCGATCGCCAGGGTAGTCAGGGTGTTCTTGATCTCAGCCGTACCGGCTGCCTTGACGGTATAACGGGACTTGATCGCGATCGCGCCCGGGGTATCGAACCCAAAGCCGTTCTTGATCGAAGGGGTGGAAGCATTATAATAGATGTTGCCGATTCTCTTGCCGTTTGCGGTAGTACGCGTACGGGTGATC
>CADBUN010000206.1 GCA_902797825.1 uncultured Ruminococcus sp.
CAGGCTGGCGCCTGTCAAGACTGACAACGCAGTTATGCGGAATTCTCCGCAATAGATATTAAAGTGTTTTATTGCTACTTAGTATATGAATCAGCTTCATCAAAGGAAGGATAGGGGAGGTCGCGTGTATTCTTCCAACCATGCAACGAATATCGGCTGCTTTTATGGCAAAGCTTCATAGAATGGTATATTGACAAGCAAAGTGAATTGTGATACTGTAATAGTACGATAATACAATTGGAGGGATTTCATGGATTGGCAGCTCGATAAAAAGAGACCTATCTGTCCGCAAATCTGCGAGAAGCTATGTGTTCTGATCGCATCCGGTGAAATTGGAGCAGGGGAAAGGCTGATGTCTGTACGCGAGGTGGCATCCGATGCCGGCGTTACGCCGACCACGGTTCAGAAATCCTTTGAACAACTCGAACAGCAGGGGATTATCTTTTCAAAGCGCGGTTCCGGCTGGTATGTCAGCGAGCATATCGGTATCGCGAAGGATATGCTCAGCACGCTGATTCGCGCCAAGACGGTCGATTACCTGAATGATATGCAAGCCTTGGGACTGGATAAAAAGGAAATCATCCAAATCATAAAGGATTTTCGTTACAGATGAGTGATACAGATCAAAGCGCGTCAGGAAATGAACGCCCTGTTGTGAACGAATCACAGCAGGGCGTTTTCATATATCATGCTTTATGAGCCTCGCTTCGGCTTGACCTTTGACAGGGGATTGCTCTTTGCGGCGGCTTCGATTTGTGATGAATCGAGGTGGGTGTAGATTTCGGTTGTACTCAGATTCTCATGGCCGAGTACATCCTTCAATACGCGGATATCGACGTTACCGTGCTGATACATCAGCGTAGCCGCAGTATGGCGCAGCTTGTGTACGGAATATCCCTGCGAACCCAGACCGATCTTATCGAGGTATTTGTATACCATTTTTTGAACAGATTCGCGCGAGATACGCCGATGCTGAGAGGAGAGAAACAGCGCGTATTTATCCTCGGCTCTTACGCCGTCAACCGGTCTTACCTTCATATAGGCTTCGAACGCTGCCATACAGGCGTCATTCAGGTAGATGATCCGCTTTTTATTCCCTTTGCCGACGATCTGAGCCGTATGATCGGATCGGATATCGTTATAATCCATCGAGACAAGCTCCGCCAATCGCATACCGCAGTTCAAAAAGAAGGTGAGGATGCAGTAATCGCGCTCCTTATATTTTCCTTCAACGGCATTTAATAAATCGATGCTTTGCTCGAGCGTGAGGTATTTCGGCAGAGGATTCTTTTCACGCGCATTCGGGCGTTCCAGCTCGTTAAGCGGATTATGGCGGAGCAGATGCTTTTTATCCGTCAGATATGCATAAAAGGATTTGACGCTGGTTGTTTTACGGGCACGCGCGGCTTTATCGTTATGGCGCACGCGCACCAAATAATTCATGAATTCATAGCCGTCCGTCAGCGTAACAGAGGAAATCAGCTCCAGATCAACGTCGTCAACGGGGATGTCCTGATAGGGTGTGTCTGTCGGGACGATATGCTTATGAACTTTGATAAACCGAAAGAAGGTTCGCAGATCGGTAAAGTATTCATCTACCGTAGACGGCGAACGCCCTTTGATCGTTTGCAGATAATACAAAAAATCTTTTATAATGTCAGAGGCTTCAACAGCAAAATTACTTTTATTCATAACAGTCACAACACAAGAATAATATCAATACTAAAACAATCCAATATGCTCCGTATAATACTAATATTCCATAAATCATAAAGTGTTTTAATAAAATCAGTATAAAGAAGCAGTTTCACTTTTTTCATTATACTATAAAAAAGGGGACTGTATTTTCTTTTACAGAAGATTACATAAAATTAATATTTTATGTAATTTAGGGGAGGAACAAACCGGCAGAAAGCCCGAATTATCCCTGTTATTGTAATTTGAGTGATTTTTGATTATTCCAATGATTGCAATAAAGAAATTCGCTGTACTGATAATATCATCATATTGCTCCTGAGCGATTCAGTAATTCTGAAATGAACTTTCATTCATTTAAAAACTTCCTGATCGTCTGATGGTTGATGATGATCTGGATCCATTTTAATCGTTTCAGTTTTTCTTTGATGAGTGTTTGTTCATTCAGAAAAAACTGAGCGGATGATTTTGATTAAACTGTTATTGAAAACGACAGCCGCACGAAACACAATAAAACATCCCGAACATCCGCATACGCCTTTCATAGAGACCGTATGGATGTCAGGATGCTTGTTGTATGATACCGTAATACCTCTTAAAGAGATAACCGTGTATTCTGATATGGATAATATAATAGCAAAAACCGCATGAAAGATGATCCCGTTCAAGATGAAGGGATTCTGTCTGCCCTTTTCAGGAATCTCTCCCCTTCTATATTGTTAAAAAATTAACAATATAGAATTCCTCCGATATCAATCAGCTCATCCTCGCTCAGGCTGACGAGCTTTGTATCATGGCTATCACAGAACGCTTTGATCTGTTCATACGCCGGATGGCGTCTGACGACGCCGCAGCAGTATAGCGTGCGTTTTACCGGATCGTAGCCTGTCGCTCCGCCGATAAAGCCGTACGCCGCTTCATCCAGTCGGATACTCCCCTGCCCTATCATCAACACATCATAATCCATTTGCTTCAACACGTCTGTGATCCCTTTGTCAGCGGTTATCACAGCATGATCGCCGATCATGGCGCAGGAGCACCGTGTATACCCTTGGTTGACGTGGATCAGCTCGATATGGTGACGCTCACAGTAGGCTTTTACCTTTTCATCCAACGACGGTACACGGCAAAGAAGCCGGTCGCCGAGCATCAAGGCATTCAGACAAACGTTGTCCGGATAGGAACCGCCGAATTTTTCGCCGCAGCGAATGACATGATAATCGTCGGAAAGGGCGTTGATAAGCCCGTCACAGCAATTCAGCACAAACGCGGTATCCTTTAGGATCAGGCATTGTAAATCGGCGTGGCGACGCTCATAGGGCATATTACACGGTATTTCGTCGCTCGGTATGACCGTGTATCCGAGCGCCTGTAACCGAGAGGCAAACCGGGGAACCTCCGTTGATAAGATCGCCTTATTCACAGACAGCCTCAAACGCCTGACGCACATTTCGCACAGGAATGATTTCGATCCCGTCAACAGCGCCGATTTCCTTAAAGTTATGACCGGGTACAATGATCTTGGTGAAACCAAGACGTACCGCTTCGCTGACGCGCTGTTGTACATGGCTGACAGAGCGGATCTCGCCTGCCAGTCCGATTTCACCGAAAGCAATCGCAGCTTCATTGACGGGAATATCCTTCAAGGAAGAAATCAGGGCGATCGCTACCGCCAGGTCAACCGCAGTTTCATCCAGCCTTAAACCGCCGACGACATTGACATACGCGTCGGTATTGTTAAAGTAGTAACCGGCACGCTTTTCAAGCACCGCGATAATCATATTCATGCGGTTATAGTCGAAGCCGGTACACATCCTGCGCGGATTGCCGAAGCCGGTAGAAGCTGCCAGCGCCTGAATCTCGGCAAGGATCGGACGCGTGCCCTCCATCGCGCACGCGATACAGGTACCGCTGACGTTCTTCGGTCTGCCGGAGATGAGCATCAGCGAGGGATTTTCCACTTCCCTCAGCCCTTCGTCCGTCATCTCAAAAACACCGATCTCGTTGGTTGAGCCGTAACGGTTCTTAACGGCACGCAGGATACGATAGGACATCTGCCTGTCACCCTCAAAGTGGAGCACCGCGTCCACCACGTGTTCGAGCACCTTCGGTCCGGCGATCGAGCCCTCCTTGTTAACATGACCGACAATCATCATCGGGATATCCAGTGATTTTGCGGTACGCATAAAGAAATTGGTCGATTCGCGCACCTGCGTTACCGAGCCCGGAGAGGAGTTCAGTTCCGACAAAGACATGGTCTGGATCGAGTCGATCATCACGATATCGGGCTTGTCCTGACGGATGGTCTCACAGACCATCTCCACATCCGTTTGTGTCAGAATATACAGGTTATCGGAAGCCACCCCCAGACGATCGGCACGCAGCTTTAGCTGACGTTTACTCTCTTCGCCCGAAACATACAGGATCTTCAGCTTCTTGCCCAGATGCTCACAGATTTGGAGCAGGATGGTGGATTTTCCGATACCGGGATCACCGCCCAGAAGGATCAGACTGCCCTTGACGATGCCGCCGCCCATCACGCGATCGAGCTCCTTGGAGCCGGTTTGATAGCGTATTTCATCCGTCGTGCTGATATCATGGATCGCTACAGGCGGCGCATACGCGGTGCTGTGAGAGCGCCCGGCGGCAGCCGGCTTTGAGGTATCCTTGATTTCTTCATTCATCGTATTCCATTCGCCGCAGGACGGACATTTTCCGTACCATTTCGGGCTTTCATAACCACATTCCGAACAGATATAAACACTTTTGATTTTAGCCATGATGGAACATCCTTTATGATATAATAAAACGCTTATGGTAAAATATAATTCAGAAGAAATCAGGATAAAATGCCTGTAAGCTAACCGGCGTTCATATACGCCAGCACGCCCATCGCGATCGCATATGCCATTTCATTCTGATAGTCGTCATCCATCAGCTTTGACCGTTCTTCCTGATTGGACAGGAATCCACATTCGAC
>CADBUN010000207.1 GCA_902797825.1 uncultured Ruminococcus sp.
GCTGGCGCCTGTCAAGACTGACAACGCAGTTATGCGGAATTCTCCGCAATAGATATTAAAGTGTTTTATTGCTACTTAGTATCAGTCATATAAAAAGCGGAAACTCAGGGAGCTTCCGCTTTATTGTTACTGTGCCGTTGTTGCAGAATTTGAGGAGGAAGAGCCGCCGGAAACGGAATCCTCGTAAATAAACTTTGCAACATCCTTACGAACGGTATCCCAATCATGAATCGCAATAACGCTCTGACCATCGGGAGTCGTGCCGTAGCGCCATGTGTTGAGAGTCGGTAGCGACAATTCTTCCATATCATAGCCGATATAGGTCATGATATTCGAAACCAGGAAGGTGATATCACCCTTCTTAAGGTTCGTTGTGACCAAAGGTCCGATCTTGTTCGCGATAGAAACCAGCTCGGTCAAAGAGGACTTTTCACGCAGGCTCTTGACGATGGTCTCAATCAGGTTACGCTGACGGGAGGTACGATCCCAGTCATCGCCGGAGAAGCTGTATTCCGGATTACCGCCGAGGCTCTCTTCGCCGCGGTTTCTGGCGTACCAAAGCGCCTGATAGCCGTCAAGGTGAACCATCTGCTTTTCTTTTGTTTCATCATAGGTCAAAAACTGCGTTACATCCGTCTGATTATTAACGTCGATCTGGGCGTTGATATATTTGATTTCCTCGAGGGTAAGCTCAATGTCTACGCCGCCGAGGGCTTCGATCACCTGTCTGAACGACGAGAAATCTACCGTCGCGTATTTATCGACCTTGATACCGAAGTTCGTTTCAATCGTATCAATAGAAAGACGCTCGCCGCCAAAAGTAAAGGCGGAGTTGATCTTATGGTCGCCGTGACCGGGAATACTGACGTAGGTATCACGCTGGAAGGACGTCAGCTTCAGCTTCTTGTTCACGTTATCAATGGATAAAAGAATCGTGGTGTCGGAACGACCGTGATCTTCTTCACTGGCGGGCGAATCCTGACCGAACAGAAGGATATTCAATACATTATCGCTCGAGAGCAGCGTGGCGCCGCCGGAAGCAACCGAGACGGATGTGCTTTCTTTCGTATTGCTGGTAGGTGTAACCGCTTTCGGTTCCAGCTCCTTGAAGGTCATACGATCCAGTACGTTATAGTAATATACCAAACCGGTACCGACCAAAAGCATGACCATCGACAAAACCAAAACGACGATCCTGCGAACCAGTCCCTTACCCTTTCGCTTCGGCTGAACCTGTCTTTCCTTGCCGTATACTTTCCTTACATCATCAGAAGATGAGATATCAATAAAATCATCACTGTGGTTAGCCATTCGTGTGCCCCGCCTTTCGTGTGTGATTCTCAAAGTCTGAAAAACAGACATACTCTTTCATCGTAAAATATACCTTATTATTATACTCAAATCAGCAATATTAATTTTCTTTTTAAGAAATATTGTCGAAATTCATAATTTTTTTACAAGTTATTGTATTATTTGTCAGATCTTTCGGCATATCTTGTGTAATATAACAAAAGTTAAAAACTGACAAAATCAGCCGAGTTCATCCAGTGTCAAATAATAAGCAGGCATACATTCTTCCATAAAAATATTGAGAGCCGGCAGCTTCATGGCATGGATCGCCATTTCAGTCGATTCCTTTGCCTTTAAAAACTCATTGTTTCCCATACGCACCTCTTCGATACACTTAATCAGCGCCGATAGCTTATCCGCCGCCTTGACGTAGCGCTCGAGCACCTCATCCTCGTTCGAGAGTACGGGACGATAGATCGCGCGCAGATCCTCCGGAAGCAGGGAAAGCAGCTTGTTTTCCGCTACTTTCTCAATCGCCTTGTAAGCGCGTTTGATTTCGGGGTTATAGTACTTGATCGGAGTCGGCATATCTCCCGTGATAATCTCGCCGGCATCATGAAACATCCCGATCACGGCGGCGCGGTCAGCGTCAAGCTGCTCCCCTAACCGAACGTTAGCAATATGAACCAACGCGTGGCTGAGGATCGCGACCTCCAGACTATGCTCCGAGATATTCTCGGTCTTGGTATTATTCATTAACCCCCAGCGATCAATGTATTTCATCCTCGATAGCATGGCAAAAAAGCTGTTCATCCTTCAATCTCCTTTATTTTTGCAAAATCAAAAAATAATTCGTGCATTTTCCGCAGACCTGTGTTATAATACATAAGTTAAAGTATGTTACTATCATATCATAATTTTTCGGGTAGGTAAAGAACTTTTGACAGGAGGGCTGAATTTGGTATTAAACCGGCTTGAAAATAACAAGCGGCCATATGCCTTGCACGCTTTCCTTTGGGCTTTTTTACTGGCAGCGTTTATCGTTGTGCCGATCATGGTCTATGACCGCGGATATTTTTTATACTACGGCGATTTTAATGTACAACAGATTCCCTTTTATCAGCTGGCGCATGACGCGATCCGTAGCGGCCATACCGGATGGAGTCATCTGACCGATCTTGGCGCGAATTTCATCGGAAGCTACAGCTTTTATCTTTTAGGTTCGCCGTTCTTCTGGCTGACGATTCTGCTCCCCTCCGCATGGGTACCTTACGCGATGGGGCCGCTTTTGATGCTTAAGCTCGGGTTCTCCTCCCTGACTGCGTATATCTACATACGCCGTTATGTTCGTCAAAAGAAATATGCCGTGATCGGCGGCATCCTGTACGCCTTTTCCGGCTTTTCGATTTACAACATCTTTTTCTTCCACTTTCACGAGGCGATCATCTTCTTTCCCCTCTTGCTGGCGGCGCTGGATGAATTTCATGCGACAAAGAGAAAGGGTGTTGTGGCGTTGGCGGTCTTTGCCTGTGCCGTCGTCAACTACTATTTCTTTGTCGGTCAGGTCATATTTGTTATCATCTATTACTTTGTTAAGCTAATTTCAAAGGCATATCGTTTCAAGCTCTCGGAATTCATCTCCCTGATGATTGAATGCGTTTTCGGCTTTGGAATGTCGATGTTTTTGTTGCTGCCTTCTATTGCCGCTATCACGGGCAATTATCGTGTATCAGAGTTGATTAACGGTTGGAACGCGCTGATCTACCCCCACACACAGCGATATATTCAAATCTTCGTCAGCATGCTCTTCCCCGGCGATGTACCGTCAAAAAACAACTTTACTCCGTCCGCTGCCGGAAAATGGTCTTCTGTCGCGCTGTATCTGCCGGTGTTCTCGATGACGTATGTTGTCGCTTCGCTCCGCGACAAAAAACACAGCTTCTTTAACAGGATGCTGATCATCCTGCTGATCATGGCGTTTATCCCGGTACTGAACAGCTTGTTCCAGCTATTGAACGCGACCTACTATGCGCGCTGGTTCTATATGCTGACGCTGATCATGACGGTGGTCACCGTAAAAGCGCTGGATTGTCAACGTGAGATCCGCTTCAACCACGGCTTCCTGCCGGTAGCCATCGCGACAGGCGTCACTGCCGTTCTCATCGGATTAATGCCTCAAAAAATACAGAAGGACGGTCAGCCGGATTCCATACAATTCGGACTGGAGGCTTCTCAGGAGCATTTTTGGGCTTTTGTCATTACGGCGATCGTCGGACTGGCGCTGACCTACCTGCTGTATTGGCTCTATCATAATAAGCCAAAATGGTTCTACAGAACTGCCGCGTTGAGCCTGAGCGTGTTTGTGATCGCATACAGCTCGGTATATATGTGGTCCGCGAAAATGTATGCCGACCGCAAAGAGGACTTTATGCTCAACTACGCGCTCAACGGCGGCAAAGATCTTACGCTAAAGGATCTCAAAGAAGTTCGATCGGATTTCTATAATACATCCGATAATATGGGGATGTTTTGGCAGGCGCCGAATATTCAGGCGTTCCACAGCATCGTCCCCGGTTCGGTCATTGATTTTTATAACTGTGTCGGCGTCAAGCGCGACGTCGGCTCACGACCGTCTACCACCTATCACGGGCTGCGCGGTCTTTTATCTGTTAAATATCTGTTTACGGAGACAAAGAAAAACGAATCCGCGAAGGCGTATTCCGATCTGATGCCGGGATATAAGTACATCAAAACGGAAAACGGCTTTGATATTTACGAAAATGAGTATTACGTCCCGATGGGATTCACCTATGATCAATACCTCACGACGCAGGAATTCGACGACCTATCTGACCATGTAAGGCATCTGGCGCTGATGAAAGCCATGGTGCTGACGCAGGAGCAGATGGAAAAATACGCCGATATCACCGGTTATACCGAGGGAATGTATCAAAATCTGAACGCAGCACATGATGAATACGATTTGCAGGATTCCTATCATCCACAGTATCCGGGATTTGACAGCATCACGGCTGATTTCGGATATGAGGACAGGGATTATTTTGAGGACGCAAAAAAGCGAAGCAATAATTCCTGCTCTCAGTTTGCCTATACCCAGGAAGGCTTTCACGCCCAATTCAGTAATACAGGCGATGACAACCTGCTGTTTTTCAGCGTTCCCTATGACGAAGGCTGGACAGCAACCGTCAACGGAGAGCCCGTCGATATCGAAAAGGTCAGCGTCGGCTTTATGGCTGTCAGGGTACCGGGACATACCGACAGCACGATCGAGTTCCGCTACCGCACACCGATGCTGTCCGAAGGCTGTATTATCGCAGCCGGTTCGTTCATTGTACTGGCGTTATATTTAATCGTGAATAAAGGCTTCCGTGCGCAACGCGGATTCCGTCATCAATACAGGATAAAACAGAAATCACAGGAACAAGGAGATATGGTATGAGCTTCGGAGAAAAGATACTTGATTACAAAGAAGAGATCATCGCCGATCTGACGGAGTTGATCGCGATCAAATCAGTTTCCGGTATTCAGGAGGACTGTAAAGAAGCCCTTGACTGGATGATGAAAAAGGCTATCAGCTTCGGCATGACCGCCAACAGCATCAACAATATCGTCGGTCATGCCGAGCTCGGAGAAGGCGGTAAGCTGTGCGGCGTACTGACGCATCTCGACGTTGTCCCGGAAGGGAACAACTGGGATTCGCTGCCGTTCGAGCTGTCCATCGGCGATAACGGATATATGTACGGACGCGGTGTTACCGATGATAAGGGCGCCGCGCTGATCACGCTCTACTGTCTGAGAGCGCTCAAGGAAAACGGCGTTGTCGGAAAAAACACCCTGCGCGCCATCTTCGGTACCAACGAAGAGCGCGGCATGACGGATATGGACGAGTATTTTAAATACGAACCCCTCCCCGATTTGTCCTTTACGCCGGATTCCGAATACGGTATCTGCAAGGGCGAGAAGGGTATTTTACAGCTTGAGCTATATGCAGATACTCACGACGGCACCACGCTGACACAGCTTCATTCCGGCAAAACCACCAACGCGGTACCGGATATGGCATATGCGTTGCTCGATTGTACCGAGAACGAGGATCATCAGCTGGCGCGGCTGGCGGACGCCAAAAAAGGTTCCTTTGAATTCTATTATACGATCGACGGATTAATGGTACTGTCCCGCGGTAAGGCGGCTCACGCTGCCGATCCCAACAAGGGCTTAAACGCGGCAACCGCGCTCATTGATCTGCTGACGTCTAACTTTGCGCTGCCCACGATGGGCTCGCTGCCCTCGTTCATCAGCCACTATATCGGTACCGAAACCGACGGCGTGATGCTGGGCATCAAGACGCGCGATAAAGAATCCGGTCCGCTGACGATTAACGTCGGTACCGTCCATATCGACGAGAGCTACGCGACCTGTACGCTGGATATTCGGTATCCCGTGACGGCTGACGGTGATAAGGTGCTCGAAAAGATCACCCGTCAGGCAAAGAAGGAGAAGATTCACGTCAAGGTTTTGTCTCATATCAAGCCCTTGTATCTTGACGAAAGCTCGGAAATCGTCAGGCTTCTCTCCGAATCCTACGAGACGATCATGGGTGAAAAGCCCTCGATTTACACCTCCGGCGGCGGTACCTATGCACGTAAGCTCGGCGGTAAAGGCGTCGCGTTCGGGCCTGTTTTTGAGGGTGAAGTCAGTAACATCCATAATGCAAACGAATGCATAAATGTCGAAAAATTCTTCAAACACGCTCAAATCTGTCTCGAGAGCATGTATAATCTTTATACTAAGGGATGATCTTTTGTCTGCAGAAGCTATTATCAAATCACAGGCGCGCAATATCCTGAAGCATAATTTTGTCAAAGCGATCATTGCGCTTGCCATCCTTACCTTGCCCCTTACGATCATTGACGGCACAACCACCATCACCTCGTTCGCCGTGATCAATCTGGTATCGGACGAAGCAACCGCCAATATCTTGGTCTATGTGATCGGATATCCGATCGAGATCATCATGGGCTTTTTATTCTCTCCCATCATCAACGGCTATATCCGCGCCTTTTACAGAGCGGCCTATTCCAACACCATTGATCTGAGGGATGTTTTCTACTATTTCAACGTCTCACGCTACATCCATGCGCTGAGCCTGAATATCCGTTTGGCGATCAGGATGCTGCTGCCTGTTTTGCTGTGCTACCTGCCGCTGATTACGTTCGATATCATTTCGTCTCATATCGGCGCTGACTTTACCGAATCTACGCTCAGCCATAACCTGCGCTTCCTGCTCACGGTATTATCCACCGTTCTTGTTGTGCTTTGGTCGATCCGCTATTTCACGGTATTTACCGTCAGCATTGATAACGAACAGCTAACCCCTCAGCAGGTTTTTGCTTACAACAAATATATCATGCAGAACAGATCGGGGAACGTCATCAAGCTGCTCGTCAGCTTTATTCCCTGGATGCTTCTTTGTCTGCTGGTACTGCCGATGCTATACGTCATTCCGTATATGACTCAGTCGCTGTGCATCAGCGCCAAATGGACAACCAAGGCTGCGATCGAGGTGAACTGAAATGAGAGTGTCTCTATGTACCATCGCCCGTAATGAGGAAAAGGCTCTGAAGGGATTATTGCGAGATTTCAGAGACCAGAACTATCCTCACAGGAAGATCGAGGTCATCATGATCGACTCAGGCTCGACCGACCATACACACGAGATCATGGAAGAATTCAAAAACAAGGACAACGGCTTCTATGACGTGAAGATTTATACCTCCAGCGGAAAGAATCAGGCTTCGGCGTGGAATGTCGCGATCGAGCACGCAACCGGCGATATTATCATCCGTGTTGACGCGCATTCAAAGATTCCGCGCCAGTTTGTGTCGAGAAATGTTTTCAACATTCAAGAGGGTGAAGATATTGTCGGCGGCGGTCGTCCCAATATTTGTGCTAATCCGAATCCTTGGACCAAAACCCTTCTTGCCGCTGAGGAAAGCCTGTTCGGCTCCTCTGTCGCCGACTATCGCCGACCTGCGGCGCAGAAGGAGTATCACGACAGCCTGTTCCACGCAGCCTATAAGCGCGAGGTGTTCGCCAAGGTCGGCGGCTTCAACGAGGACCTGGGACGTACCGAGGATAACGAGCTGCATTACCGCATCAGACAAGCCGGCTATAAAATGTGCTGTTGTCCCGAAATCATTTCTTTTCAGCACACCAGAAGCACCTTTTCTCGTATGATCAGCCAAAAATACGGAAACGGCTACTGGATCGGTCTGACCTTAGGCGTATGCCCCAAGTGTCTGAGCTACTTTCACTTTATCCCCTTTGTTTTCCTGCTGGCACTTGTCGCAAGCTCTTTGACATGGATTCTGACAGGTCAGCCGGTATACTTCGCCGTCATTATGGCGATGTATACGATGTTCAACTTCGTCAATACGGTCGGCGCCTTTGTCCTCAAGAAATCAATTAATCCGCTGTTTTTACTCCTGCCCCTCCTCTTCCCCGTTCTGCATATCAGCTACGGTATCGGAACGCTGGTCGGACTGATTAAGCTGCCCTTCTGGAAGCACAGCCTGGACGGAAGCGCGCAAAAGCGGATTGAAGAGATTAAGGAAGCAGTCAAACGCAACACGGTCATCTATGACGATGAACAAGAAGAAGTATTATGAGTACGTTATCTATCAGTCAGGAAACGCTGCGCAAGCTGCAGCTCAAAGAACTGGAATCGCTCGTCTATTTTGATGAATTCTGTAAAAAGCATGATCTGACCTACTTCCTGCTGGGCGGCTGCGTGATCGGCGCGATCCGTCACAACGGCTTCATCCCGTGGGATGACGATATCGACGTCATGATGCCGCGCAGGGATTATGAACGAATGCTCAAATTATGGAAAAAGCACGAGAGCAACGAACGCTTTTTGATGTTGAAAACAGACGGAGAGGTTTTCACCGGCAACTGCTTTGCAACCCTGGTTGACACCTCTGCGACCATGGTCAAGGAGAACCAGAAGGATATCGATGTCCCCCACGGCATCGTCACGGATGTTTTCCCCCTCGACGGATGCCCGGACGGCAGATTGCAGCGTTATCTGCAGTATTATCACGCGATGATGTACAGCCTGTACATGACCGAGGTTGTGCCGACAAAACACGGATCGCTGGTCAAATTTTTTAGCTCGATTCTCTTGAAGCTCGTCCCCTCACGCGAAAGACGCACCAAGATATGGAAGAAGCATGAGCGCAAAATGACGCGCTACAGTTTCAACACGCATGAAAAAAGCACCGAGCTCTGCGCAGGTCCGCATTATATGCGCAACGAGTATCCGCAAAAAGCCTTTGCGGACGTTGTATATCATGAGTTTGAAGGCTTACAGATGCCCATTCCAAAGGGGTATGACGTCTATCTGAAAACGGCATTCGGCAACTATATGGAGCTGCCGCCAAAGGAAGCTCAGGTGCCGCACCATGATCTGGTTGAGCTTGATCTGGAAAAGCCGTGCAGATAACGTTTATTGAAAAGACACTCTTATTGACAGGGAGCTTAGCAATCGCCTTTACTCTCTGACAATCATTGTTTATATCATCAAACAGAGTAAAAGAATACGCGTTAAGTGTTTGCCGAACGGGGAGTTGACGGCAAAACGAAGGGAACGCAGCCTGATGATGACATCTTATCAATGTCGGATACAGAAGCGTACCTGCGGTGTATTCTTTGCATCCCGCTGTTGCATTCGGAAAACCTCCTGATGCAAAAGAGATGCAGAAGGAGGTATTTTTATGTCATATTTAAGAAAATTCCCTGATTCCGCCAAAGAACTCGGCAAGGTGCAAACACTGGCAGTCTGCGCGATGATGCTCGCGCTGCGCGTCATCCTCGGGATGTTCTCGAATTTCACCTTAGCGATCATGCCGTTTGTCAAGATCGGCTTTTCGTTCATCCCGGTCGTCATTACCGCTTACCTATACGGACCGGTTTGCGCCGCGATCATCTCCGGCGCGGGAGATATTCTGTCGCTGTTGCTGGCGAACCCAACTGCCTTTTCGCTGAATCCGGCGCTGACCGCCTGTTATATCTGGGAGGGAATCCTCTACGGCGTGATTTTGTATCACAGCCGCTTCATGCTCAAGGAGATCATCATCGCAAAGGCAGCGACGCTCTTACTGTGTACGCTACCGCTGAACACGCTGATTCTCAGCGGCATGATGAATATCCCCTATCTCACGCTTCTCCTGTATCGCGCTGCCGTACTGGTACCGTTCGGCGTCATAGAAGTGTTGATTATCAGGTTGATCAAACCGCTGCTCGAACGCATCAAAGTAATCAAGAAACCATAAGAAAAGCGCCTCGACTGAGGCGCTTTTTTAGATCACCAAATCACAAAGCCGATTTGATCAATGTCAACAGCTCATCATAGGTATCACAAGCCGGGATATCGGGATAGTCGGCTTTGATGCTGTCGGGTGCACGGAACAAGAAGCCTGCCTTGCTCGCTTGAATCATCGCGAGATCGTTGAAGCTGTCGCCGGAAGCGATCGTCTCAAAGCCGCAGGACTGCAGCGCGCGCACGGTGGTCAGCTTTGTCTTTTCACAGCGAAGATGATAATCGGCGATTTTTCCGTTTTCATCCACAACCAGCTCATTACAGAAGATCGCCGGCCAACCGAGCTTTTGCATCAGCGGTTTAGCAAACTGAGAGAAGGTATCGCTGAGGATCACCGCCTGGGTAATGGAACGGAGCTCGTCCAGGAATTCCTTTGCTCCCGGCATCGGATCAATGGTTGCGATTGTATCCTGAATTTCCTTGAGTCCTAATCCATGCTGATTCAGGATATCCAGACGATACTTCATCAGTTTATCATAATCCGGCTCGTCACGAGTGGTGCGTTTTAACTCGGGAATTCCGGAAGCCTCTGCAAACGCGATCCAAATCTCGGGAACCAGTACGCCCTCTAAATCTAAACATACAATATTCATCATACTACCTGCCTTTACAAAATGGTACATTATCATTAAACTACATCAAACGGTCTTTGTCAAGTAAATGTTAAACGGTCGTGATTAATGCTGTTATAATAAAGGACTGTTTTAACCCACAAAATGCGCTGATGCTTATTTTGTGGGCACGGTCGCCTTCGATCCCGTCCGTCTCCAC
>CADBUN010000208.1 GCA_902797825.1 uncultured Ruminococcus sp.
AGGCTGGCGCCTGTCAAGACTGACAACGCAGTTATGCGGAATTCTCCGCAATAGATATTAAAGTGTTTTATTGCTACTTAGTATGAGGTTATTTTATGCTCAAAAACATCTTTGACGCGCACGCGCATTATGACGACAAATGGTTTGACGAGGACAGACGAAGTCTGCTTTCTTCTCTTCCTCAACACGGCGTATCCTATGTCGTGAACGCCGCTGTCGATTTAGCAACCGCCAAAACCGCCATCGGCTATACCACGCAATATCCGTTTATGTATGCCTGTGCCGGGATCCATCCCGAGAATCTGGAGGGACTTGCGCCGGATTACCTCGCGCAATTGACGGAGTTGTTAAAGCACCCGAAGGTGGTGGCGCTCGGCGAGATCGGGCTGGACTATCACTGGGATATCCCGAAGGAGGAACAGCACCGGGTGTTTGAAGCCCAATTACAGCTTGCAAAGGAGCTGGACGTCCCCGTCGTCATCCACGACCGAGAAGCCCACGGCGACGTGATGGCGCTCGTCAGACAATATCGTCCCCGGGGACTGATGCACTGTTATTCGGGAAGCGTCGAAATGCTCAGGGAGGTATTGCGGCTCGGCATGAGCATCTCCCTCGGCGGCACGGTCACCTTCAAGAACGCGCGCGTCCCCGTTGAGGTCGCTCAGGCGGTACCGCTCGACCGTCTCCTGCTCGAGACCGACGCGCCCTATCTCAGCCCTGTCCCGAATCGCGGCAAGCGCAACGACAGCACTAACATCGCCTATACCGCCCAAAGGATCGCCGACTTGCGCCATATGGACGCGCAGGAGCTGATCGACATCACCACCGAAAACGCCAAGCGGCTGTATGGGATCAGCTGAAGAAGCCTGCTGCGGGATCAAATAAGAAAGCCTGCCGTCTTGACAACGGCAGGAAATATGCTATAATATAGATACAAGGAGCTATCCGACAGACGGTTAGCCCAACGTGTAAGTTAAAATAACCGACCTATTGGACGTGGGGCGGTTATTTTTTATTGCTACTTAGTATTACCGTTCAAAAACGGCTTAAAACCTGAACGCACCACCCTGTCAACATCGCTTGACGCAGGTGGTGCTTGCTTTTTATCCGCGGCGGTCGTATGATGAGGGTGATCAAAGCAACCGAAAGGATTGATAACATGGAACATAACGAGCCCGACTTCATGAAGAACCGGCCCCCGGCAGGCGCGGCGAATCAGATCAAGGACGTCTACAGCTCTCAAAAGCCCTCTACGCGCATCACGATAACAGCGGTATTGATCGTGCTCGACATGATCCTGCTGATCATCGGGCTGATCACGGGCAACTGGTTTTTGACCGTCATCTTCGCCCCCTTGCTGGTGGTATTCATCCTGTCGATGATCATCGCGAAACGGGCTGACAGACAGAATACGCCTCCGCCAACGAATGACACATCAGAAGCGATCTTCAAGGATCACGAATAGAAAGGAAGGATCAATATGGCAGAATTCGGCGAAAACATCCGCAAGGCGAGAGAAGCCCTGGGGATCACCCAACAAACGCTCGCAGACCGGCTCTACGTCTCGCGTCAGGCGGTATCGCGGTGGGAGAACGGCTCGCGCTATCCCGACCTGTTGACCGCCAAGGCGCTCGCCAAATCGCTTGATACCACGCTTGACGACCTGCTCATGGACGACGATATGCGCACCTACCCCGAGGTCAACCCCGTGATCGAATATCCGCTGACGAAACGGATACAGACGGCATTGTTTGCGGCAGCGTTCGCAATCAATTTGATATTGATGATATGGTACTTTTTCTATAATATCACGGATATACGAGCGTTCGGTATAGGACATGAGTTTGTTCTGCGAATCGCCTACTTCTCGGGCTATATCATAATCGTCTCCGTATTACTATACGGTGTGGTAAAATCGATCAAAGATACGGTCAACCCAAAAGCTGCTGCGTGTATCATGACAACGATCGTGAGTGTAGACTTCGTCAGTAATGTATTTTTTGAGCTTCTGACAGATTCTCCCTCGTGGTTCGGACTGCTGAACTACGCCCTGATCGATATTCTTTTTATCGTATCGGTGCTGAGATTCTATTTCTCTAAAAAGCTGTACCGCCCAATCGCTATTTATGTACTGACCGGTTTAGTGGCTGCACTCAATCTGGCGTCCTATATATATAATTTGATCTCTGTGATTGGAACGGCTGATCTACGTAAATTTTTGACCAACGGTACACTCAAACTGGCGGCAGTGCTGATGATCGAGATATTGTTCATCTACATGACAGCGGTATTGTATCGAAAGAGAAAGCTGGCGAAAGGGTGATAGCCTCCCCCGTAAAAAGGAGCACGACGTGATTGGCGCCGTGCTCCTTTGCGTTATCGGGATTTTCTGAGTTTGACAAGAAGGTCGATGTACAACAATACCGGCATCGCAATCATCAGCCAGTCGGCGACGGACAGCATGATTCCCGCGATGAAAGCGCCTGCGGTCGCGCTTGAGCCGGAGGCGAAGGAGGTAACTTCATCCCCCGGCGCGACGGCGAACGTCAGGCTGTCGCGCCAGATCAGCGCGATGATGGTCGCGGCGATGCCGAGCCCTCCGACCGTGAGCGCGGTGATAGCGAGCGGCTTGCTCGGCGTAATCCCCCGCTTCTTCAGCCGGCGGCGATACCACAGCAAAACCCCTGTCAGCGCCGCGACAAAGATGCAGCCGTATACCTGTCGCGGTACAATGAAGCCGAACGAGAGAATCTCGGGAGCGGTCTTCATAAAAATGACCGCGTATACGAGGATCGCCGCGCCGGTCAAGCGCACATTAAGGGCATAGACCGCGTCGGGCATATGCGGCTTGAAGGCGCCGGCGAAGCGCACCTTGGCGATGATGACCGCGAAAAGCCCGACAAAGATCGCGATGATGCCGACGAAGGCGAAGATGTCGGCGGTCGCGCCCTTGGCAGTATTGTAGTAGTCAACGTCGATCAAGCTCGGCGTGAGGTATCCGACAGAGCCGAAGTAACGGTATAACAGCGAACCCAGTAAGCTGATCAAGGCGCCGGCGATCATCCATATTTGAAAGTCGAGGATGGCTTTTCGATCATCAATCCTTGGCGCAGGTTCTTCCGATACGGGCTTTTCGACGCCGTACAGCTCGTCGATGGTTACGCCGAACACCGCGGCGAGCTGCGGTATCAAGGAAGCCTCGGGCAGCTGCACGCCGCTCTCCCATCGGGAGACGGTCTTGTCGGAGATCTCGAGCTTTTCGGCAAGCTCCTTCTGCGTCAGTCCCTGCGCCTTGCGAAGGGCGCGGATATTCTCACACAATATGTTCATATGCTTCACTCCTTTGCGCTGATGATACCAAAGCAGGCAAAAAAAGTAAACGTCGTGTTCGCTGAAAAGACTCTCAAAATCTGAGAATCGCGATGATTATGCAGAAAAAGAGCGCTATTACAGCGCTCTATCATATTATACAAAGCTGATATCCAACTCTACGGGACAGTGATCCGAGCCGAAGATATCGGTATGGATCGCCGCATCCTCGACCTTGTCCATGATACGGTCGGACACGATGAAATAGTCGATCCGCCATCCGGCGTTATTGGCGCGCGCGTTGAAGCGGTAGCTCCACCAGGAGTAGACGCCCTCGGTATCGGGGTTGAGGCTGCGCCATGTATCGGTAAAGCCCGAGGACAGAACGACGGTCATCTTGCCGCGTTCTTCATCTGTGAAGCCGGCGTTCTTGCGGTTCGACTTCGGGTTTTTCAGGTCGATCTCCTGATGCGCGACGTTGAGGTCGCCGCAGTAGATCACGGGCTTCTTCTCGTCGAGCGAGCGGATATAGGCGAGGAAATCATCCTCCCACTGCATCCGGTAATCGAGCCGCCTGAGCTCGTTCTGGCTGTTCGGGGTATAGACGGTGACGAGGTAAAAATCCGCGTACTCCAGCGTAATGACGCGCCCCTCGTGATCGTGCTCCTCGATTCCCAGACCGTAGCTGACCGAAAGCGGCGTGTGCTTCGTGAAGATCGCCGTACCGGAATAGCCCTTCTTTTCGGCATAGTTCCAGTAGCTTTCATAGCCGTCAAAGGACAGGTCGATCTGTCCCTCCTGGAGCTTCGTCTCCTGTAAACAGAAGAAGTCCGCGTCCAGCTCGGCAAAGATCTCCTTGAAGCCTTTATTGACCACGGCGCGTAAGCCGTTGACGTTCCATGAGATAAATTTCATCAGTAATCCTCCATATGATAATGAGGAATTAGGAATTCCTAATTAGGAAAGCGCTTCTACGATTTTTTCGAACTGCATACTGTGAGACGCCTTGACCAACACGGTATCGCCGCTCCGGATCAGATCCTTGATCTGATCCATACAGCTGTCCACATCGGCGAAGTAGTAGGCGCCGTTGCCGTAGCCCTCGGCGGTCGCCTCAGAGAGCGGTCCGACCGCGATCAGGCGGTCGATCCCGTTTGCCTTGGCATAGGCGCCGACCTCGCGGTGAAGCGCGAGCTCATCCGCGCCCAGCTCCTTCATATCGCCCAGCACGGCGACCTTGCGCCCGCTGAGCCGGCTCAGGGTATCCAACCCTGCCTTGGTCGAGGTCGGGTTCGCGTTATAACAGTCGTCGATGATCGTATAGTCATCCGTTTTGATCACGCGGTTACGGGAGCCGACGTTTTGAAAACGCTCCAGACCGCGTTTGATTTCCTCGGCGGTCAGTCCCAGCTTGGTTCCCACCGCCATCGCGCACAGCGCGTTGAGGACGTTATGACGTCCCATCGTGGGGATGGTCACGTCGATCCTTGTGTCTCCGTGGATCAGGCGGCAGGCGATTCCCTGAAGCCCCTGTTCGGTGATGCCTTCGGCGCGGTATTCATCCTCGCCGGTGCCGTAAAAGACCGGGCGAATTCCGTGATAATCGGTGACGGTCCTCAGCTTGTCGTCGTCGTGACACAGGATGATGGCGCCGCCGGGCTTGAGATAGGTGAACATCTCGGTTTTGGCGCGCAGCACGCCGTCACGGTCGCCGAGATTCTCGAGGTGACAGTAGCCGATATTGGTGATGACCGCGATATCGGGACGCACCATCTTCGCCAGCCGCGTCATCTCGCCGAAGCCGGAGATACCCATCTCGATGACGGCGACCTCGTGCTCCTCCTCCAGCCCAAAGAGCGTGATCGGCACGCCGAGCTCGTTGTTGAAGTTGCCGCCGGTTTTATGCACCTTATATTTTTGCGCCAGTACGGCGCTGATGAATTCCTTGGTTGAGGTCTTGCCGACGCTGCCGGTGACGCCGATAAACGGGATCGTAAACAGCGAGCGATAGTATGCGGCAATCCCCTTGAGGGCGACTAAGGTCGATTCGACCAGGATATAGGCGATATCGGCGTCGGGCGCCTCTTCACACAGGGCGCAGACCGCGCCCTGCTCCTTGGTTTTCGCGATAAAACGGTGACCGTCCGCGCGCGCGCCGCGGATCGCGGCAAACAGCGCGCCCTCGCCTGCCTTGCGGCTGTCGGTCACGATAGATGTGATCTTTTGATCGGGATCGCCGTACAGCACGCCGTGACACGCGGCGGCGACCTCGCCTAAGGTAATGGGTTTCATAAGAATCCTCTCTCTCGTCATCCCGAGGGCATTAAGGCGATACCGCATAATTCTTAACGCACGCCTTGCTTATCCGAATCCCGCCAGGAGGAACAAGACCGTTCCGACAAGGGGATTGTCATATCGTTGACGTCATCGCCAACGCCTCACAATGACCGTTCAAATTCATTTTTTCAGGCTCAGCTCGATGATCTTCTCACACAGCTCGGGATACGAGATCCCGGCGGCGGCAGCCTCCTGCGGCAGCAGGGACATCGGCGTCATACCGGGCAGGGTGTTCGCTTCCAGACAGTAGAAGCGGTTTTGATTACTGAGCAAAAAGTCAACCCTGCCGTAAACCTTCAGCCGCAGCACCTCAAAGGCGTGCTCCGCCTCGCGCTGCATCTTCTCCGCGATCTCCCGATCGAGCTCTGCAGGGCAGATCTCCTCCGTCGCGCCCTCCTGATATTTATTGGCGTAATCGTACCATCCGCTCTTGGGGATGATCTCGATCACGGGCAGCGCCTTGCCGCCCAAGATACCGACGGAGAATTCACGTCCGCGGACGAATTCTTCCACCAGCACATCGTCGTCATAGCGGAACGCCGCTCCTACCGCCGCGACAAACTGTTCCCGGTCGGCGACGATCTGTACGCCTACCGATGAGCCGGCGGAGCAGGGCTTGACAACACACGGGAAGGTGCCCCAATCATCCAGCGACTCGTCGTCCATGAACTCGCGCTTAAAGATGCGGCTGTGCGGCGTCGGCACGCCTGCATTAAGGAATATGCCTTTCGTAATCCCCTTATGCATGGCGATCGCGGCGCCCAGCATATCGCTGCCGGTATACCGAATGCCGTTCATCTTCAGCGCCGCCTGTACGCTGCCGTCCTCTCCCTCGCCGCCGTGCAGCCCGAGGAAGGTGATATCCGCCGCGCGGCAGATATCAATCACATGATCGCCGAAATAGACCTGCGACTGATTGCGGCGGCTTTTCTTCACCGCTTCGATATCGGGCGCTTCGGTGCCGATGGCGGCATGATCGGTAAAGTCATAATTCTGTTCAAACAGGCTGTCGATATCACAGACCTCTTCTTCATATCCCATAAAGGCGTCGATCAAGACGACCTGATGCCCCCGATCGCGGAGCGCTCCGGCGATCTTGGAGCCGGACAGGATCGACACATCGCGCTCGGAGGAAAGCCCTCCGGCGAGTACAACTATTCTCATATGTATTACCTCCATAAAACCTTCCCCTCAAGGGGAAGGCTTATCAAAACATAAAGCTGTTATATCCCCAGTTTTCGGTTTCTTCAAACTTGACATAAACGTTGCTGCCGTCAACGCCCATATGCTCCTTTGCGATCTCACACAGCCGCGCGGTGAGCTGCTCGTAGCTTTGGCGCGGAGCGGAATGGAGCAGGCTGACGTCAAAGAACGCGATCGGCTCGCTGTTGCTGCCGCCGAAATACAGGCGGCGCTGATCCTCGATCTCGACCATCAGGTAACGCTCGGACTTGCCGAGCAGGGTGATCGCCTCGCCGAGAGCGGTTTTGATTTCGACCTCTTTCCCGGGCGACACCGTCCCCGAGAACTTCGCGTGGATAAAAGGCATCGTATCTCTCCTTCTTTCTCATAAAACGGAATCAGCCGGTTTATGAGGAAAAGTGTTATTAACTTTATTATTATAATACGAACAGCCCGTAGAATCAACCTCAAACCTCCCATTAATTTTGTTTTTATTTTCCTTTTGCGTATTGCGAACTCAGGCAACTAATGCTATAATAAACTTGATGAAGCATATTCATACTCATTTCCATTTAAGGAGGAATTATTATGCCGTTAGTAAATGCAAAAGAAATGCTCACAAAGGCGAAGGCCGGTCACTATGCTGTCGGTCAGTTTAACATCAACAACCTCGAATGGACCAAGGCGATCCTGCTGACCGCAGAAGAGCTCAAGTCCCCCGTGATCCTCGGTGTCTCCGAGGGCGCCGGTAAGTATATGTGCGGCTACAAGACCGTTGTCGGTATGGTTACCGCGATGATCGAAGAGCTGGGTATTACCGTTCCCGTAGCGCTCCACCTCGACCACGGCTCCTATGAAGGCGCCAAGAAGTGCATCGAGGCAGGCTTCTCGTCCATCATGTTTGACGGCTCTCATTATCCGATCGAAGAGAACTTCGCCAAGACTAAGGAGCTCGTCGGTATCTGTAACGATCTCGGTCTGTCCATCGAGGCAGAGGTCGGCTCCATCGGCGGCGAAGAGGACGGCGTTGTCGGCATGGGCGAATGCGCGGATCCCGAAGAGTGCAAGATGATCGCCGACCTGGGCGTCACCATGCTGGCTGCCGGTATCGGCAACATCCACGGCGTCTATCCCGAGAACTGGCCGGGACTCTCCTTCGAAACCCTCGACGCTATCCAGGCTAAGACCGGCGATATGCCGCTCGTCCTGCACGGCGGTACCGGTATCCCGGATGATATGATCAAGAAGGCGATCGCCCTCGGCGTTTCCAAGATCAACGTCAACACCGAGTGCCAGATCGTATTTGCCGAGGCTACCCGCGCTTATATCGAGGCAGGTAAGGACAAGCAGGGCAAGGGCTTCGATCCCCGTAAGCTGCTCGCGCCCGGTACCGAGGCGATTAAGGCGAAGGTCAAGGAGAAGATGGAAATCTTCGGCTCCGTCGGGAAGGCATAATCTTGTCTGCATGAGCGCTGACGCTCACCCGGTAGGTTGACCGATCTTCCTTCCGGCACAATCAATAATTGATTCAGCAAGACCGCTGTCCTGTTACGGACGGCGGTCTTTTTCGAACATTTACGGATAAAAGTTCCTTTATTTTTCTGCAAAATCATAATGAAGATTCTCCCTATATTTTGTGGTTTTCGGTTATTTTTCTCCAAAATATATTAAAAAATCCTTTAATTTCAAACGGGAATTAACGGTTACAAAGTGACATATTTTTTATTCCAAAAGGAATTAACCGTTAATAAACTGATATGAAAATGCTGAACCTGTAACTGGTATTTTTATCGCCGCTCTGCTACAATATAATTGTAGGAAATAAAACAACTGTTCGAATAAAGCGAGGAGATGTTAGCATGAAGATCAACGTAAAAGGAGAACACGTATCTGAAAAAATCATTACTATGTATGTCACCGAGCTTGTCAAGGCTCACCCCGATAAGCATATCGACGCGGTCGATATCTTTGTGGACGGTGATAAAATGAAGGTCAGGATGATTCACGATCTTGATCGTACCGCTTGAAACGAGAGCGGAGAAGAGATTCCGCAATAAGCATAGACTTGTCCCTGTCGTAACGCAATACGCTAACCACTGTTTACATCTATTCAGGGTTACGACGAACGGCATACTATCCTCTGTTACAAAACCGCCGCTTTTCACAGCGGCGGTTTTCTTATACTTATATCATTCTGTATGATCTTCCGTATCGGTTCCATTTTCCGTTAATCGGTCGTCGGTCATGGCATCAGCCTCGGTATTTTGCGGCTTTGCGGCTGACTTTTTTCCGAGGATGATCCCGGTTATCACCAGCGCCGCTATCAGGATAACGATCCCGGCGCCGATCAGGAGGAATTTCAGCGAATCGCTTTTTCTCAGGTCGATCCATCCGCCGGCTGTCGCGTCGGCAGGCTCGTCGCGTTCCGATGCTTCCCTAAGCGAGGAGCGCGATCCGGACGTATGCTTTCCCGATACCGATGACGCTTTGGCAGAGGTCTTGACGGCAGAATCTTCCACCACATCGTCCTTCCCCAGCTTCACCTCAATCGACGAATCCGAAAAGCCGCCGATCGACCTCGGCTCTCCGTCCGACGCCTGAGAAATGTGCAGCCGAAAGACACAGGCGCCGGCTTGCAGCGCCTTGAACGCAACGCGGCACAGCTTGCCCTTTCGGGCGCCGCTGTCTGCCAGCGCCAGCTTCACCACGCCGTTCTCGCTTGCGGCGCGCACAGCGGAGGACTTCTCAACAGCGCTTGCCTCCCTGTATTCGACCATGCTCCTGTCAAAGCTCAGCTCCATCACCGCTGCGCTGATCTCAACAGTGGTGTAAACATCTATATAAAACACGGTGCTATTCTCGGTTTTCGGCGTATACTCACAGTAAAAACCGCTTTCTGCCGCGCATGGGATTCCAAGAAAAATCATCACCAGCCCGAGCATCAACGCCGCTGTTCGCCTCACCGCCTACACCGCCTCTCTGTTCCCTGACTTCATCATACATGAAACGACGGAATTTGTCTATAGGCAAAGCCTATCTCATTTGGTTTTATTGTAAGTTATTCGCTTTTTCACGCAAAAATGCGGAGAAATACGCGGTATTATTTCATGTTCTTGTTCAACATGGTGAGCATACTATCGGCAAACAAGATAATCTACACCCTACTAAATGCATCCGCTTTTTAACTCTTCTCCGTCATCATTCCCGAAAAGTCAAATACTTTGCTCATTCCCCTTTTTGATCAGCTCTGAGATGCACCAAATGCGCCACAGAGGGAATGCTCTGCTTTTGCATCACGGTCGTCGGACTCAGCAGCGCGCCTGTCGGCACAAACAGGATATTGCGATACAGTCCGCTTTTCACACCGTCAAGGATATAACCGCACAATACCGAGGCACAACAGCCGCAGCCGGAGCCCCCGGCGTGGACGTCCTGGCTCTCGTCAAATATCATCATTCCGCAGTCGCTGTGACGTTCGCCGAGATCAACGCCTTGCTCCGCGAGCAGATCGCGCAGCAGCCGAGAGCCGACGCGCCCCAAGTCTCCCGTAAAAATCATATCATAGTCCTCTACCATACTCTCAGACGCCCTGAGATACCGATAGATGGTGTCCGCCGCCGCAGGTGCTGATGGTAGCTTGGGAACATAGCAGTAGGAGGTGATATACGACACAAAAAGGTTAGCAATGCCTTGACATTTGACGGGGCAAGGAAAAATCACATAATAAAAGCTTGAGAATAACTGTTATAAGATTCAAGTTAAGCCCTTTTGAATCACTTGTTTCTCATCATCCAGATGCGATTCTGAATACTCTTTTTCGCATAATATAACTTCTGATGAAACCGTGATAATACAGCTTTAATTGACTTTGAAGATTCGCTTCGCCTGGCTTCTTCAATTTCCTTTTCACGAATCTCATGAACGTCTTTTTCGGTCAGGATTCCTCTTTTATTAAAGTCATATTCAATTCCATGTTCCCTGCATAACCCGACCGTGTTCTCTAACCATTTTCCGTGCCAGATCCCATAACCGCCAAATTTGTTGGCATTATAAGGAATCAGCGGTTTCCCGACTTGAGAAGAATAATACTCTCCCTCCCAAAACTTTGTCCTTAGGATTCCGTTCCCCTCACATTCCCATGGGTTTTCACCGGGAAGAATATTCTTTAACAGACCGGATTTTCTGCAAAGCATGATATTCAACGTGGATCTGAACGAATCGGGAGTATCATAATTAAAACCGGGGTATTTTTCGCTGGGAATGCAGTTTTTGGATTCCTGAGTTTCCATGGCTCGAAAACACATTACCTCCGGGTTTTCATCCATCCATCTGATGCATTGCTTCACCCTATCGGTATCCACTTCATCAATGATCAAATCATCGTCTAAAAACATCAAGATGTATTCTGTGTCAATCCTTTTTATGTTTTCAATTAATCGTGTGGTCCATTCCGGTGCCGCATCAGGCTGCGGATATATATGAAACGATTGGATCCGATCGTTCGGCATATTCGGGTGGACATAGGATTTTGATTCCGTATTCAGTACGACCGGATACGGACAATCGCTCCAATGGATTCGAAACAGCTCAAAGAAAACGAACCATACATCAGAATAAGCATCGCAACTATTCACAAGTATTGTACAATTCTCCATTTTTCCTCCTTTTACTCTCTCTTACATTGATGATCGCTACAATTGATTATCGACTGTTTCTGCAAAGCACTTTAATTTTTCTTATGCACTGAAAACTAAATCCTTTGCTGTTTCAGATTATCATCCGGAGTTCAAATTAACACTCGCTGATCCACAAAACGGGAAACAGGAAGTTCGATTTCAATGAGCATTCGCTTACTCTATTTATCCGAAAGCTGCCTTATCTTATGCTGATCATCTTAAAAGCCGCTATATAGAATTTGTGGTTGTGTCGGCATTAATGTTTCTTTTGATATAAATAATACTCTCTATAACTATTCTTGGTGTTTTCAAAGGAAGCCGCAGAAACATATTCATACTGGTTAAACCTAGATGTATCCAACGTTTCTTCTGTTGTCACAACATAATCAATAAGACCGTTTTCCACATAGTAGTCTTGCGTTTTTTTGATTTCTTCCTTTGGCATATTTATTTTGCAAAAATACTTACAAGTCGGCATGATATCACTAACCGTGTAGAAGCCGTTATCACGATACCCATAGTTTAACAATGTCGGGTTTTCGGTCTCCGATATATATTTATCGAATTTGTATTGAGGTAAATCTTCTTTACTGTATTTTAGCATATACGTGTTGGGACAGAAAGAATACATACAGAAAACACATAAAGCATAAGTCAACAGCAAAACCGGAATTACCAAGCGTTTCATCGGCTTTTTGGCGGTTTTTTTCTGTTCATATTTTTCCTTCAAACAGCGAATCACAGAAACAAATAACAGTATTCCAAAGGGTACATACACAGAAAGCAAGAACGAATAATACTTGTAACTGCGACCTCCCGAATAGATAAAGAAGAAAGAGAACAGCAGCGTTGTCAGAGAATAAATCATCAGTTTATCTTTTTTCCTTAGTAAAAAGATAAATCCGGCGAAGATCATCACAAAGCCGATCAAATAACTGTCAATGGCGGAGGAAAATCCATTACATAGGTTTTCTATTAAACTGCGAAGTCTGTTTCCGGAATCATTAACTGAATATACAAATATATTATCATAAAAATATACTTGGTACAAATCAGCAACAGCAGAGTTGATAATGAAATATACCAGGACAGGCACGCTGATTAATAAAACACCCGCAAACAACGAAGCAACGGCTTGAAATAAATCTTTTATCCATCTGTTCTTCAGATAAATAACAGCAAAAACCAAGCCAAAGCCTATGTAGAATCCTAAAAGTGAAAACTTAACCCATAAGATCGCTCCGGATGTTATGCCGATGATAAGCCACTCTAGGAGCCTGATTCTTTTGCCGTTAACGATTGACTTTATTCCGAAATAATGACATAAAGCGACGCAGGGTAAGCATATCTCTTCGGCAGATCCGCCGAGAGATAAAGCCGGTGAACTGTAGATAATAACCGCAAGAATCGGAAATGTATAAATTATTCTACTTGATGTGAATAAGCAAAGCGTTTTATAAGATATCAGCAAGAAACAAAAGCACGTAATGATTTCAAGCACATAAGCGCCTACAAAAGTAGTGTGAGAAATCAAATATACAACTGTGAATAGAAAATACAGAATCGGACCTTTCTGCTCATAAATATCCTTATAAATCACCATATCGTTAGTGACAGATTTTCCGACTGTAAAAAACGCATTTACATCTACCCAGTTATTAAAAGGATAGATCGGAGAAGACTTGGAACAAATCGTAATGCATATGACTGACGTTATCAAAATAATCACGATCGCCTTTAGCGATAGCTTTTTTTCTGAAGATATAGCATTACCGCTGTCATCCGGGAGATATTCAGCCAGTTTCTTCAGTAATAAAACAATAACTAAGAAACATCCGACAGCAAGCACAAAGGTCAACGTAAATAGGAAAAGATTCTTAACAAGATTATGATGAAAGCATAGCGCTAACAATACTTTTGATCCTATCCATGCATTGATAAACCTCATTCCAAGGCATAAAGAAACGACGCCTGCTAAAAAAGTGATTCCTTTATTATCCAAAAATATTGTTTTCGAAATTCCGCTATAAAGCTTACTTTTTAAAACAACGATCAAAAAGCATACTGATATAATAAAGGCAATTATAATGCCTGTCGTTGAAGGAACAAGATTGATCAAAAATAATGACAACAAAGATAGCGATACAGCTATCCCGGATTTTGTATTCATATAATCCCACCAAATATTTATCAAAAGTGTTCAGAAAGGCTGAGCATCATTAACGTAACGGTAAATCAAATGAAAGATTCGCTGATAAGTTCTGAATGCCGTAACCATCTATCAAAACGTCTATCTCTTGCCGCCATAAACGCATTGAATTGTCCTCTGAACGATTAATCAACTTTCTTTCGTTACAGTGTCAATACCCGATTGATATACTGAGCGTCGGTGTATTCGATATCTAACCGAAATTAATTACGTTAACACAAGCCGTTTAAGCCATTTAATCAATTTAAACATCCAATTCAAGAGCTTATCACATATCATTACTGCGATGTAATTAAGCTTCAGCTTCTCAAAAGCAAATAGTCGTACTCTGTCAATCAATAAGCAGAGGATAAAAATCGCGAGCGCGGAGCCAAGAACAAGTAACGGAATCTTCCATATAGAAGCATCTGCAATAAATAAAAACTTGTCCGTAATGATATGGTTTTTTATGTATGGGTGCTCATGAATCAAATAGACGCCAAAGGCAGCCGGTGAAAAGAATTTTATTATGTTACATAGCGGTTTAGGTGCTTTAATCTGCGAAAAGAGTATGACCAAAAAAATAGCGGTTCCAAGAGTAAAAATTGATACATAATCAATAAGATAAATATCTAATACAAATGGCAGAAAACCGGAGACGACAGAATAAATGAAAGGAATCAGCACAAAAAATACTAACAGTATCAGTGCTTTTTTCTTTTTTATTTTTTCCGGGATTCTACATTTTTTCAACCAACAGCCTATGATATACAATAATGCAAGCCATATAAAGCTGTATCCGCCCGACAAACGAAAGCCGGTTTTGTCACGCTGAAAAAAGGTCGTATATACAGAGAATACGCAAATGATAATCACAGCTAGGACACTCGTTTGTCGTTCGCTCAGTCCTCTGATTAGTTTATTGATCCACGGCATCATCAAAAACAACGCTGTATACTCAGTAAAATACCAATATTGATTAAATGATACCGGGAATAATGAGTGAATAATCTCCTTTTTACCAACAGCGCCCGGTTGAATCATGCCGAAAATAAGCGTTATGACCAGGCTGTAAAAAAACACCTGGATCCACATTTTTCCATACTTCGCATAATTCAACGGCTTTTCATTATCTTTATAACCAACATACCCGCTTATGATCGCATAACAATCAACGGCACAGAATGAAAACGTTTCCAAAAAATAACAAAGATAATATTCCTTACCGCCCGTAGAAGCAAGAACTCCACCTTGCCCTAAAACATGTAGAATCACTACCAAAAACATGGCAATTAATCTCAGAGCGTCAATACCGTAGTTACGTTCTGTTTGTATATCAGCCAAACTTTTTCACCCTTCCTGTCATATCAACTACACCGGTTCAAAGAAAGTATCCGAATGATTTGGATCGAACAGCTCATTTGCCCACATAAGGGTAACGAGATTCTCGGTATCGCTGAGATTGATGATATTGTGCGTCCAGCCGGGGATCATATGGACGGCTTCAATCTTATCGCCGCTGACCTCAAAAGCGACCTTCTCACCCGTATGGATATTGCGCTCCTCTATCCTCGCGCGACCTGATACAACGATGAAAAACTCCCACTTGCTGTTATGCCAGTGCTGCCCCTTCGTGATGCCGGGCTTCGAGATATTCACGCTGAACTGACCGTGATCCGCCGTCTTGAGCAACTCGGTAAACGATCCTCGATCGTCACAATTCATCTTCAATTCGAATTTGAAATCAGAAGTAGGCAGATAGCTCAGATACAGGCTGTAGAGCTTCTTCGCAAAACTGCCGTCGGGGATCGGCGGCACGATCAGGGTATCATGCTGCGCCTTGAAAGTTTCCAACAAATCTACGATCTCACCGAGAGTAACCTTATACGTCAACGGCACATAACAGTACCGACCGTCAGCCTTCTCAACCGGCGTCAAGCCGTCATACTGACAGCGCTTCTCCTTGCCCTCAAGCAGGTCGAACATCGCCTCCACCAGATCGTCTATGTAGAGAAGCTCCACCTCGGAGCTGCGATCATTGACGGTAAACGGCAGATCATTCGCCACAGCGTTGCAGAAGGTCGATACGGCGCTGTTGTAGTTCGGGCGGCTGTGCCCCATGAGATTCGGGAAGCGGTACACCGCTACCTTGACGCCGTTTTCTTCACCGTATTTGAAGAAAAGCTCTTCACCGGCAAGCTTGCTCTTGCCGTAATCGCTCTCACCGTAGCGACCTATCAAGGTCGCCTGAATAGACGACGACAGCATCAGCGAAGCTTTATTATTGTACTTCTTCAAAGTATCTAACAACTTCGATCCAAATCCGAAATTGCCCTGCATAAACTCCGCGTTATCCTTGGGGCGGTTCACACCCGCAAGATTGAACACGAAGTCAGCCTTACGGCAATACTCCTCCAGCTCAGCCTCAGTCGAGTCGATATCATATCCATAGATCTCTTCAATTGTCAGCGTAGGTCTGGTGCGGTTCTTCCCATCGCGAATATTCTTCAGATTCGCGACCAAAGCCTGTCCGACCATCCCCTTAGCGCCGGTAACTAATATGTTCATGCTATCCCTCTTATTCTTCGTTTAACCAACTGATATAATCGATATCATCCAAATATCGCTTGCAAGCCGATATTCCGTGCTTGTGTTCCAGAATTTTTCCCGAAAAATATGATTCATCGTAAATATCCGAGTATTGAATCCTTCGATCGCTGTATCGGGTGTTTGTCACAGCGAGTTTATGGCGAAAAGGCAAACGCAAGAATCTTTCTACATGTTCATCGGAGGTTGATTTCCCCATTTCCATAAAGATAAAGAGGTTATCTTTATGAATACGTTTGCTTCTTTCATACCATTTGTTTGCTGCTTCCTCAAATGATTTGTAGTGAATAAAATAAATATGAATCGTTTGATGATCCGGGAGAGTAATAACTCCAACCGGATAGTCATACTCTGTATCCTTCTCTTCAATGATTCTTAAATTCAACACGTCAAATAAGTTTTCAACAAATAATAAGTAATCATCAGCAGGGATATAAAGATTAATCGTGGGGGATAAAAACCGATGTTTTAGGTCATGATACATGATTCCCCCGCAACAATTATTGCTGATAATGGTAAAGTCTTTGTTTTTTAATCGAAAAGCTCTTAATCGTGTGTATGCTTTCTGGTAGGCATTTCTAATGCTGTTTTTTATTGTGTTTTTGTTCTCTTGATTGACGTTCTTGTTTTCTGCTGACGCTCGCTTTTCATTTTCGCTGTTCATGCTCATATCTCGATAGCTCCTTTAAGCGATCCCTCAAAGTCTTTTATCGTATTAACCATTATCCCTTCGCCTGAAGGCGAGATTTAACTCTCCTGATAAGTCTGATAAAAGGATCGGGCGTGATCGTATGTAAAAAAACACGAAATCCGGAGGGCTCGGGGTCTCCGTTGTTTGCCATCTCTGCCATCGTCTTTTCTATCTCTTCGAAATCCTTCCATGTCTCCCGTTTAGAAAAGTCCGCTTTGATGCCGTGCTCTTCAAAAAGCTTTTTATTATTAAAATTCCACTTTCCTCCCAAGACGCCGATCCCATGTACCGGTCCCAGTCTGAATGGATACACGAGTCCCTTCTCTCGTGCCATATCCGGCTCTAAGGAATAAAAGTCCCATCGACTCTTATAGGCTCGCAAAGAACCGTTTTCTTCATATTCCCAAGGGGATTCACTTTGTCTGATCAGTTTTTCTAAAATCTCTTTTCTCCAAATAGCTGCCGTACAACACACAAGCAGATTGGGGTATACTTTATCGAGTAGGATATACCTCGGGTTCTTCTCAGAAACCTTGCCTAAAGAGCCTACAGGATATAGAACAACGTTGGCAATGTTCCTGTCCTGTTTCATCCAGTTAACAATATCACCGATTTCCTCTTCGTTTACCTTATTCAACAAGAAATAATCGTCCATCAAAAACAAAACAAATTCGGAAGGAATACTCTTCAACGCGTGCAAAAGCCTTTGAGACCATGTTGCCTTTTGCGGATAGTTTATGGCATTTACTTGAAACGTGTCATGCTTATTCTCATACGACTTTGTCTCTGTATTGAGATAAATTGGATATTTGACATCAGGCCAATAAATATTCATCAGTTCAAAAAAGGGATACCATAAATCATCATATTTATCACAGCTGTTAACCAGTATGCTTAAATCCATATCGTTTAAAGAATTACTCATATTGATCACTCCGTTAATCAAAATCTCTATCTCTATCAATTCATTGCAAGCAGGTGTCGAATCTCAAATGGTGATACCACGAATATGATTCTTATGATTATTTGACTTATTTTCTCCACACCATCTTATTGACGACGCCGGTATAAGACTGGATGATTTTGATTACCTTGTCAGACACATTCTCGTCGTTATAATCCGGTACCGGAATACCGAGATCACCGTTTTTATTCATCTCTACAGCTGTATCTACAGCCTGCAGCAGGCTCTTTTCATCTATCCCGGCGAGGATAAAGCACGCTTTATCGAGCGCCTCGGGACGCTCCGTGCTGGTGCGGATACAAACCGCCGGGAACGGCTTACCTACAGAGGTAAAGAAGCTGCTCTCCTCGGGCAATGTACCGCTGTCGGACACGACCGCAAACGCGTTCATCTGCAAACAATTGTAGTCGTGGAAGCCGAGCGGCTCATGCTGAAGGACACGCTTGTCCAATTCAAAGCCGCTCTCCTTCAAGCGTTTTGCGGAGCGGGGATGGCAGGAGTACAAGATCGGCATATCGTACTTCTCAGCCATTTTGTTGATCGCCGTAAACAGGCTGGTAAAGTTCTTTTCGGTATCAATATTCTCTTCTCTATGTGCCGAAAGAAGGATATACTTGCCCTTTTCAAGTCCCAAACGGGCATGGATATCCGACGCTTCGATCTGTGCAAGATTATGATGCAGCACCTCTGCCATCGGGGAACCGGTCACATAGGTGCGCTCCTTCGGCAACCCTGTATCGGCGAGATACCTGCGCGCGTGCTCACTGTAAGCAAGGTTGACATCAGAGATAATATCTACAATCCTACGATTGGTCTCCTCGGGCAAACACTCATCCTTGCAGCGGTTTCCGGCTTCCATATGGAAGATCGGGATATGTAAACGCTTCGCGCCGATTACGCTCAGGCATGAGTTGGTATCGCCGAGCACCAAAACCGCATCGGGCTTGATTTCAACCATCAGCTGATATGATTTAGCGATGATATTACCCATCGTCTCGCCGAGATCGGCTCCGACCGCGTCAAGATATACATCGGGATCGTCAAGAGACAGATCCTTAAAGAAAACACCGTTAAGGTTGTAATCATAATTCTGTCCGGTGTGCGCAAGAATCGCATCAAAATACTTGCGCGCCTTGTTGATCACGGCGGCAAGTCTGATGATCTCAGGTCTTGTCCCGACGATGATCAGCAGCTTTAGCTTGCCGTTATCCTGCCATTTAATGTTTGAAAATCCTGTCATACTATCCTCCTAAAGCCCACACTCGGTATAAAACTCTCTGAGCTCTTTCGCCTTTACGGCGTTTCCGGTTTTCATCCAATTTATCTGAGCTTGTATATTATTCTTGCGATGTCTGACCGCTCCCACTCCGCGCAATACCCACGCATACGGCAACAGCGCTCTCTTTCCCTTAAGCCAAGGGTACATCGACTTCATGCTCTCATAATTCGGAAAACATACCTTGAAAAAACGTCTGGCTCTGCCCTCTTCAACAGCGAGAGCCGCGGCGTTTTCACTGTCTCCGAAAACTCCGCCCGCCATAATGAAATCAGCAAGCTTCTCGGTCAATTCCGAGCTTTCACCGTCAGCAAACCAGTGATTCGCCAAAGCATTTATATTTTGATAAAACTCATTCAAACCGAGCTTCTTCAATTCTTGTTCTACATAATCCCTGTCCAAAACGATCCGGGAATATACGTATACATCCATGATAAACCGAATCCCGGCTCCGCCCTCTTTGAAATGCTCGGAAAGATGAACCACATTAAATATCATTTCATCCTCTAAGGTCATTTCGTAAGTATATTTCATACCCTCTTTAGGGTGAGCCATATTCCAAATGTTTTGATAGTAATCAGCATACTTTGAGCCTGACTCCACTAGCTCGCGGTGCGCTTCAACGGTAATATACGGCGGACGGGAGTAGGTGTCGTTTTTGCGACCTTCTTGGTAATCGCCATACCCGAGCGACAGCATCAAAGCCTTGAATACATGATGCTGCTCAGGCTTGTACAGTAAATCAATATCTCCCATGGAGCGCATGACCTCATCCGGGTAACGCCGCTTGGTAACAGCGCCCTTAACAACAAGGTTATAGATGCCGTTTTTCTCCATCACTTGCTGCATCTCAACGACAGCGTCAAGTTGATTGGCAGAACAAGCAGCCTCCTGTGCGATGACCGTGAACAAATCGTTTTGTATGCCGGTGTCCGGCTGATGATCGGTAATGCTTTGGGCATAGAGAGCAACATATTGTAATAATCCATGCTGTTTGGCCAATTGCATCAGCTTATTCCAATCAGAAATGTTTATCTCACAGACGGTATTATTCAGTTGTGAAGCGATAATACGCAAAAGCTCATTTTGTTCGCTCAACCTGTCTGTCCTTTCGTTTCTTCTTTATGAATCGGAAAACCTTAGCTGTCATCCGCGCGATCAATAAACCGATCAATCCACCGACAAAGTTATTGATGATATCCGATATCTCAAAGACGCCTCTGCCTGTAAAAAGCTGCGTGAACTCGATGATGACGGGAGTCAATAATAATACTGTGACACAGAATACGTTTTTCTTATACCTTGAAATCAGTAAACCGACAGGAATGAACAGCGCCATATTAAAAACTATATCCGTCAAATTGATCTGATCATTGAGAAATGCATTTTTATAGGTGATAAACAGTGTTGAAATATCACTCTTTGATCCTCCGCTTCTTCCCAAAACAGTAATAGAAATCAAAAATGTATAGTACAGCGCAGAGACAATAATATAAACAACCGAAATCTTTTTTCTGAATACTCTTTCTGTAACCATCAGTAATATAACAAATAAGGCAAAGCATATCAATGCCTCAAATAGATTTACATTAGGCAAGTAGTATTCGAGCTCTTTTTTTATTGTTAAATACAGCAAATACAAAGACCAGCGTATATATTTCACAAACATAATACTATTACTCGATCATATTCTCCCTTTTTCGATCCTTATCGCTGATGTTCAACAGCACGCCGGTTAGGGAACAGTTCTCAATTCATGGCATTTCTTTCTCTCATGATGCCGGATACAATATTTTATTATGATTCCGAATCAATGCATTATCCGGTATTTGGTTTTAGAATACTGATACCTGCTCGATTCCTTTTGACTATCCTTATTAGGCATCCGGTTCGGATATCGAATCGAATGCCTATCTTACACAGGCGGTTGTAATGTCATTGAGAATCGGTCATTTGCAAAAGACGCTTCTGTCGGTTCAATCATATTGTTTCTCATTTATCCTTTAACTGCTCCTGCACATAATCAGTAGTCAGTATCTTTTCGACAGTCCCGTCTACATCCAACAGCCTTGTATTATGACTGGTATAGGACTCGTCCGACTCTGTTTGAACTTGTCCTTTTACAACGAACTTATCGTAATTCAGATCGCGGCTGTCTGCCGCTACGCGGAAGTAATCGCCCATATCCTCGGAGCGCAGACGCTCTTCGCGCGTCATCAGCGTCTCATATAGCTTCTCACCGTGGCGTGTCCCGATGATTTGCGTACCGGTATCGCCGAACAGCTTCTGAACCGCCTGAGCCAGTACGCCGATTGTAGAGGCGTCCGCCTTTTGAATAAACAGATCGCCGGGATTTGCGTGTTCAAACGCAAACTTGACCAAATCGACCGCCTCATCCAGATTCATCAGAAAACGCGTCATCTCGGGATTGGTGATTGTAATAGGATTGCCTGCCTTGATCTGATCGATAAACAGCGGAATAACCGAACCGCGACTGCACATCACATTACCGTAGCGCGTACAGCAGATGACTGTTCCGCCGCGCTCAGCCGCTACGCGCGCGTTAGCGTAAATGACGTGCTCCATCATCGCCTTGCTGATGCCCATCGCGTTGATCGGATAAGCCGCTTTGTCCGTCGAAAGGCATACAACACGCTTGACGCCGCAGTCGATCGCGGCGTGCAGCATATTATCGGTGCCCTCTACGTTAGTGCGAACAGCCTCCATCGGGAAGAACTCACAAGACGGCACCTGCTTCAACGCGGCGGCATGGAATATGTAGTCAACGCCCCACATCGCGTCTTTGATTGACTGTGCGTTGCGCACATCACCGATATGGAATTTTACTTTTTTGGCGTATTCGGGATAACGCGCCTGAAGCTCATGGCGCATATCATCCTGCTTCTTCTCATCTCGGGAGAAGATGCGTATTTCACCGATATCACTTGTCAAAAAGTGCTTGAGTACGGTATTACCAAACGAACCCGTACCACCTGTTATCATTAATGTTGCTCCGTTAAATGATGACATAATACCCTCCAAATCAAATATGAGATCAAATGATGATATCCTTATTTATCCGATCTCGGTCTTTATGCTGAATTTTTCAATGAGATGCTGTAATCCGGGATGATTATGCGCCTTGTCGGCAAATAATTTAATATGATAATTATACTGCCATAACAGCGGCTTTTTGTTGATCAAGCGCGCTTCTTTCAGTATTTCTTCCCGGCATTGGCTGCAATCCTCGTTTTCTAAAAGCGTCCCTATTGTGTTTTGTATCTGTTTACAAACGGGATCAAAACAAAAGTCACGATAATGGGCGATATAGTGCTTATAAATCACAACACAGGCTGTCAGCGCTTTGTTCACGGCATACCCCACAAAAGCAGGATACTTCTCACGGACAAAATCGAGTTGTTCCAATGAGGCATAGACAAAATCCGTTGTATGCTTTTTAAATTTTTGGCTGTGAGAAATCCCCTCACTGTTATAACGATAATAATAAAAATCCCTGTTTGTAACAGCAACCGTTTCTGCTTTATCAAACACCTTATAGGTCGTATACACATCTTCATACAGCTTACCTTCGGGATATCTGATACCGTCAAACAGCGCTCGCTTATACATCTTATTTACCGCATAATCTCCGAATCCGTCTGATCGCAGCAAAAACTGTATTGCTTCTTCAGCCCGATACGTTCCCTCCTCAGAATGAACACAAACAGCATGATGTGCCGTGTTATTGTGATAAAAGAACAGGATACCGCACGTCACAATATCGGCATTCTTTTCCTGCGCAGTATGTAACAGATAAGAAAACATTTCGGAAGAAACAACGTCGTCGCTGTCAACAAAGCACACATAATCACCGACTGCTAGCTCTAAACCGGCATTTCTGGCGGAAGAGAGACCGCCGTTTTCTTTATGGATTACTTCAATTCTGTCGTGTTTTGCTGCGTAATCTTCACAGATTTTTCCGCTTCTGTCAGATGAACCGTCATCTACAAGAATGATTTGCATTTCGGCATCATTCTTCAGCACACTGTCAATACATTCACAGAGATAGGGTTCCACATTATAAACCGGAATGATAACAGATAGCGCAGTATTTTTGTCTTCTTTCAAAAACTACCTCTCCTGACTCAGGGTACAAATACCTATTTCTTCTTGCCGGTTAGAAATTTATCTTTTAAGATTTCTGCTAACAGCAAATTATAATGATTCCATTTCAGATTATTCTTGGATAATGCCGTTTCCTCTGCTTCTGCTTTAACGGATTCCACATTAAAATAATCCTCCTTGGGACGCATCAGAATAACGCATTCACTATCCGGATGCAGCCTTTGACGGGCAAATTCACGTCCCAACAAGCGATAATCGCGTCTGAATACCAGGTATCTGTTCACATAGGATTCATCATGCCATAAGGCAATCACATCCTTTTTCAGATCCCGGTCGATCCTGTCTGATATCGTTTTGGTCATCCTCATGAACGCTTTTGACGTTCCCCCGAGAATACACGCCTGTATGTACACCTTTCCCAAGCCGTAGGGGATATACGCTTTTGAGTGAAAATTCCTGTCATACGGATTATTCAGAACAGACCAGTTGAAGCTGGGATGCTTAACCATCACTAATGATTCCTTAAATTCTTTTCGCGGAAGTATCATTTCTTCCGTGATCTGCATCCGCGCTTCGGCATTCGAATTAAAGAAGAAAATATAATCATACGATTTAAGCTCTTTTTCAATTTTCAAAAACATCTTAAATCTCAGTAATGTCGGATACGGCCAAGGCAGAGCCTCCTGATAAATGCGGTGAATCCGATGATTGTCTTGTTCATATTCTATCGAATCGGCATCGGTGAAAACATAATAATCCTTGCTGCATGATGTTAAAAACAGTTTCTCGAAGCTTTCATAGAATTCCTTCCACAAGACCTGATATTTTCCTGTACAGATATACAGGATCGCTATTTTTTGCAATGTATTCTCCTCACAAATCAATGTTGTGTTTTTTCAGAAAACGATATTCATTTGTTAAAGATTGATGATATCTTACATGGGTAACGATCTCCGGTGGGAAAGAATAATAATCTCCAAAATTCATTTCTAAAAAGTGGCTGTAATCGGGGAAAGCATCATATTGTTTCCCCTCAAAGGTTACCGCATCCTTTTCTAAGGGGTAGCAGCTGTCATATTCACAAAGGAGAGGCATAGGTCTGCTGTAGTTCTCAAAACTGCAAAGACAGTAATTGCCATTCTCGTTCAAAGGCGTATCCTTTTTGTGCTTGTGATATAACTCTTTAAAAATAGGATTTAACGCCGGGATAGGCTGGTCTTTTTTGGTAATGGAATAATCCTTGTTGGACATCATTACCGCCCGAACCTCTTCGCTTAATCTCCTGTGAGCTTGCGCTATTTGGTCTTTTGCCAAATCGTAGCCTCCGGGAGAAATCTCGACTCTGTCAAACGGAAAGACGTCTACCCAAAAAACCTCCGAATCCTTATGACGGACTTTGATTGTTTTTTCTCCTACCGGCGTATAATAATGTTCGATCGTCAACTCTGAATCCGCTTTAATCGCTGCTTCCAGCCTTGGATAATCGGCTCGTTCGACCGCAATGTCAATATCATCGTCCCAAGGAATAAAGCCCTGATGTCTGACTGCGCCGAGTATCGTCCCTCCGGAAAGCGAAAAGCGAATCTCTTTATTATCACAGATTGTTTTTATCCTTTGCAGGATATAATTAGAGCCTAATTGAATACAGCGCAGATCACCCTCGGCCTTCGGCAAATCCAGAAATACCCTCTTCTTGGTATCCGACAGACTCTCTCCTTCTTTTCTCTGCGACAGCCAAAAAAGGTAATCGGTTCTTTTGCTTAATTGGTTAATACTGTTTTGGCTGCTGTTTTTCACGGAGTCGATATAAAGCGATAATTCTTCATTAACCGAACGTAACTGATCGGATACTCTCAATGAAGGTATCAGCTTTTTCAATAAACTCTTTAACCTCATACAATCCCTCTGTTAATCAATTACTTCAAGCTCCGGTAAAAGAATGTTTCCGAAATACCTGCTCTGCCAGTCGATGGGCTCCGGTCCTTGAACAATATTAAAATACAAACCATGAACCACTTCTATGTTCACGTGACTGCCGTTTGAAAGCTTATGAAAAAAGGTAAAATTTGTCGTATATTTACCGGTAACAAGATTCGGCATTTCGAGCATAAATTTTATGCTACCTTTTTCGCCTTTTTTCCCGGAGTAAAAATCAGGATAGATAGACGCAGCAATCGGCGTGCGATCAAACTTCAGGATCTCGACGCGCAAGCTCATATCCTGAATATCTTCACGATTCTCCCAGTTGATTTCAATCGGAAGCTTATCGCTGTTTCGATCAAATAAGATATCATCTTTGTCGATAAAACGAGCCGATTCGATCTTAACCTTTGGATTCTTTAACCGGTTCATTTCCGGGAAATTCTTATACTCGATATAAGGTGACTCTATGCTTTCGGCCTGTAAATAAATGTTGATCGCTTCTTCAACGTCGCCCGAATAAATGATTTTCCCGTGACTCATTACGATACATTTTTCGCACAGCTGTCGTATCGTACTCATGTTATGGCTGACATACAGGATGGTTCTTCCTTCCGACTGAGAAACCTCGCTCATCTTATTCAAGCACTTTTTCTGGAAAGCCACGTCGCCGACCGCCAATACCTCATCCATAATGAGGATCTCCGAATCAAGATGGGCTGCTACCGAAAAAGCCAGCTTAACATACATACCCGATGAATAACGTTTCACAGGCGTATCAATAAACTGACCACACTCGGAAAACGCAATGATCTGATCCATTTTTGCGTCAACTTCGGCTTTTGTCATGCCCAGAATCGCACCGTTTAGATAGATGTTTTCACGCCCGGTCAGCTCACCGTTAAAGCCGGTTCCGACCTCAAGCATAGAAGAGATCCTGCCGTCAATGCATATTTTTCCCTCCGTGGGAGCGGTAACCCGGGATAACAGCTTTAATAAAGTCGATTTACCGGCGCCGTTATGTCCGATGATTCCGAGGCGCTGTCCCTTTTCAACAGTCAGGTCGATTCCGTCAAGCGCCATAAAGGTTGCGTTTTTTTGATGCTGTTTCGAGCCGACCACAGAGTTGGGATCTTCCTTTCCTCTTTTTCTGGCCCACCAGCTCTGGATATCGCCCTGAAGCGTACCGCCTCCGATAACACCCAGACGATACCTCTTCTTTAAGCCTGATATTTGAATCGCTATGTCTTTTTCTTCCATGATTAACCCCAATCAAACAGTGTCCATAAAGGTTTTCTCAACCTTATTAAACATGATAATACCTAAGAATAATACGATGAAGGTGACAATCCAACTCAAGCCCCAAAAAACCCACGGCGTAGTACCGGAGCCTAGCCAACCGTATCTCATCAATTCAACAATCGGCGACATCGGATTGAGCATAATGGCAGTATACATCTTCGGAGATAGAGAAGAAGCGGCATAGATAATAGGCGTCGCGTACATCCACAGAGATACGCCAAAGCCCACCAATACCTGTAAATCTCTGTATTTTGTCGTCAGTGAGGATACAATAATGCCGAAGCCCATACCGAGCATCGCCATTTCTAAGATCAGCAACGGCGTTAATGCCGCTACCCATGTAATATGTACCGCTGAGCCACGGAGCATAAAGTATATCGTAAATCCTAAAAACATGACAAATTGTATCAAAAAGTTCAGGACAGAAGATATCACCGTTGCAATCGGTGTGGTAAGCCTGGGGAAATAAACCTTTCCGAATACGCCGGCATTCCCGACAAATGTATTGGAAGTGGAGGTTAAACAGGTCGAAAAATACAGCCACGGAACATTACCCGCCATATAAAACAAAAACTGGGGTACGCCATCGGTAGGAAGCCCTGCCAGATTACCGAATACAAAGGTTTGTACAATCGTCGTAAAAAGCGGCTGAACGATAAACCACAACGGTCCGAGGAGCGTTTGCTTATATCTTGTTTTGAAATCTCTTTGGACAAAAAGCCAGATCAGATCCTTGTATCGCCAAACCTCCTTTAGCTTTAAGTCCATTAAATTGTTACTCGGTTCGATCACCGCTGTCCATTTCTTTTCCATATATCTCCCTCTTCATTGAAACGCTGTAAAGCTTATCCTAGTTATGCCAAATATTTGTGACGATGAACTATTTTCCAAAGCACAGCAAACAATGCTCCTTTTTCATTCTTTACAATGATATAATCGTTTTTCAGCGCAACGGATTTTTTCATCCTGGCTTGCTGTTTCAGAAAACGATGAACTGTCTTTTGATAGGAACGCTTCTTCAAAATACGATAAAAACGATCTTTCCGAAAGCTTTCGGAAACCGATTTCAGCGCCATCGGATTTGACGCGACCGCTTCTTCATAGCTTACTTCCTTACAGGTAAGCTTATCCGATATTTCGGAGAATAAATCCATTCCCTTTTCGGTATTGCAAAACACGATGGAAGTTCCTTTATTATCATCCATCTCGGGCATTACCTTTTCAACGCCCCAAAAGTCACCTAAAGTTAAATCGGAAGCTCGGTTTTCGCCTTTGAAAGCACAACGATAACATGATGGTCGCAGGCATATTTTGCTGAAATAGATTTTCATATAATCATCGTCATCATGACTGATTAAGTGACTCTTTTGTCTGTCTATGTAATTAATATCATAGTTTCGCCAACCTTTGGTTTTATTGCGGAATTCAACATTGGTTAATGTAATTCCCATGCTGTTTTTAATATACTGTTTATGAGACTCCCAAAGCAAGGGGGAAGGTACTCCGTGACAAATGATATCCTGAGTATATAAATGATCATAGTCCTTTTTCAAATATCCCTTCAGCCCGGCGATCTGGCAGGGAGTTCCCGTAAACAAAACCGGTCGTTCCTTCGCTAAATACTGCTTCACCGACAAATAAACGTCATGGCTCCTGCTCTGCACATATTTTGACATCTGCAATTTAGGCAAATCGCGGATCTCTGTGATACAAGTATGCTCAACGATTAAATTCGGATTAAATGCAGCGCCGAACACAACCCCGTGATTCCTCAAGATATGCTCTGCCAGCAGATAGAAAACCCCTCCGGAAGAGCTTGTTCTTCGGATGGAACTATCATTTGCATAGGCAGAAAACGTTTTTTCGGCATTGACCTTTCCGGGATAGTTTATGACAGGACAAGCCTTTTCACATAAATGGCAGGAAACACATCTTGCCTGATCTATGACCGGATACAGAAACCCGTCATCATCAGGCAAAAGGTCGATGCAGCTTTTGCCGCAAACACCGGCACAAGCGCCGCACCCCGTGCAGTCGGTTTTATCAAGTATATCAATCATCATATTCCTCGAATAACAGCTTTATCTCCTGATGGTCAAATCAGGGCTCAGCTAAGGCGTTTTCCAAAAATTTGATCCCGAATTCTCTTTCTTTTTTCATCTCGGCATCCACTTCCTTCCAATTGATAGGCTGATCAATATCGCCGAGCTTTGCGGTCTTTGTAATGCTCCTTGCTTGTAGGCGATAGGTCTTCAGGCAATTCTCAATCCGTTGATCGCTCGGAAAAACCATGAATTGTTTTTCATAGATTATTGACATCGCAAGACCGTGGAAGGAATTGTTGATGACGTATTTTGCATTCGCCAGTAAATCAATAAAATGCTGCGGCGATGAGGTGTTAAACGTCTTGTTGTTGACAGTGACCTGCTCCGCAGCCCTGTGGATGACGACAGCAGGCAGCCCCTTTTCCTTTGAAAGCTGATCAATATAGTCCAAAACGATGGGTTCATCCCACATCAAATAAGCAAAGATATATTCGTTATCCGATCTTTCAACGCTTAATTGCCGCTTCCAAAAGCTTTTGTCACAAAGCAACGTCGGATCACATACCGTTACAACATCGTTCAAACCCATTTTTTTCAATTCTTTTTCTAACTCATGTTCTCTGACGGATATGTGACGGATCCGCTTGATACTGTTGATTCTTTCCTTGCAGCTGACGCTGTCTCCGGATGCCGCATATGCAATCTTTTTATGGGCAAAATTCGGAATATCCAAATAATAAACCGCCTGATCTCCCACGATGGAGGTTCTCCACACCTGATCGCTTCCGCAAATCAGCGCATCAAACTGCTGAAAAATCTCGTCATCTTCATTGATTACCGGATCGGACAATTGCAACTTGTTTTCACGATAAGAATCATATTCTTTAAGCATCCTCCTGTATTTGTCATTTCTTTTGCAACGATTAATCTCTTTACACTCAGACAGACCGGATCTAAGGTGACCTTTTAACAGAAGCTTTACTACATAAGACATGGAATAGTTTCTTCGATAAACAGCATTGAGCTTAGGGTTTTGATAATCAATCACGACAACATCATGTCCCAAATCTTTCAGGGCTTCCTGTAACGCATATGCTTGCAGAGTTGAGCCATAATTAATTGCATTTTGAATCGTAATGACGCCAACCTTCATGAATCTCTCCCTAATACTTATTTTATCATAGCTATCCCGGTTTTTATCAAACCGGCGCGGATCATCCTAAATGCTAACTGATATCTTCCGGATTGTTGTATCTGCGCAAGCTGATCACTGTTCAAGCTACAAATCGAATCCATCACGCTTTTTACTTCATCATATCTGAGAAAAGCTCTTTTTTCTTTGGCGCTGATGTCATGATGGCTCAAAAACGTCACGATAAGGTTCGCGCATCTTCCCAAGTAGATGATGTGCTCTTCTGAGTCTTTCTGACAAAACTGATACTTCTCTCTCAGCCTTTGCTGAATCCGATAGCTGTTAATAAATTCTTGTATCTTCGGTCTTCCGTATTTTGAGCGATCAAAAACTCCGCTGATTCGGTAGTAATATACTTTTTCTGAAACAGCGATAAAAGACGTAATAGTTTCAAAATATCTCATACAAAAGAACCAGTCTTCTCCGTGAGACATTTGTTCATCAAATCTCAATCCATTTTTTAAAATATATTCTCTTGAGAATAATTTGTTCCATAGATTGGATAATCCGACTTTATCGCCGGTATAGAATCTGAGGAAAATATGATGAATAATATATGATTGATCTAAAACCGTATCGGTCGGGATGCGACATTCCTTGATGACGCTTTGTTTGGTATCGGGACGGTATTCATAATAATTTGCTACGACCAGCGGTAATGATTTTTCATCTGCCAGTTTTATCATATACTCCAGCGTTTTCCTGCAAACAGTATCATCGGCATCCATAAAAAACAGATATCTTCCGGTAGCTTTTGCGATGCCTGCATTTCGCGCTGAGGATACCCCGGCGTTATTCTGCCGGATAACGATAACACTCTCATTTGAGGCGGCATATTCTGAGAGTTTGGCTAAAGTTCCGTCCCTTGATCCGTCATCTACAACAACGACCTCTATCCTGCTTGTCCAATCACCGTTTAATTCAATGCTGTTTAATGCCGCTGAAACGGTAGCTTCTGCATTATACGCAGGTATGATTATGGAGCAATCCGGAACCATGCCTTCACCCTTTTTATCACCTCTCCGGGGAGCACCCTTACCACCGCTTTTTTTAGCGTTAATACGTGCCTATCCCTCTTCATACGAAATATATAGTCATCATACAATCTGCTTGCCGAGCGATGACTCACCGCAGTCAGCAGCTTATCCGAGGATACTAAATCTTTATTCCTGTCAAGATACAGCGTCACCTTATCGTTACGACATATTGAATCAAGACATTGGATCTTTTCCTTTTTGGATAAAGAGTTATTCAGGATGATAGCCTCCGCCGTTAATGAGATCGCCTGAATTCGTCTTTCATCAACAGCCCTGAGCGTTACACGATTCAGCAAGCCCATCTCTTTCAGGCTGCGTTCTATTCTGTCATTAATCAGTATATACGAATCATACATATTCTCACGAAACACATTCGTGAGGCTATTCTCCTGACATTTTATATAATTATAATACGAGTCCCCGATCACATAAACCGTTTCAATCTGTTTTAAGTATTCAAATACAAAAACCGTATCTTCACCCAGCGATATTTTTTCGTCAAACAGAATATGATGATCTGTCAGGATCGACTTCCTGTACATTTTAGAATAGACATAGTTAAACCTGCCATACCGTAATAGATCGGCTGTTATCTCAATACTCTTATCAGATAAGGAATAACAAAAGTCATCATATCTTTTTTGGCTCGTCTTTTGCGTGATCCCTTCTCTGCAAAAAAACACGCCGCATATAGACAGCTGCGCTTTTTGGGCACCTTTATAAAGCACTTTCAAATATTCGGCTTCGAGATAATCATCGCAGTCAACAAAACCGATATACTCTCCTGAAGCCGCTCTGATGCCGGTATTTCGCGCAGATGAAACACCGCCGTTTTTTTGATGAATGACCTTTATCCTGGGATCCTTTTGTGTATATTCATCACAGATTCTCCCGGAGGTATCCTGAGAACCGTCATCCACTAATATCAGTTCAAAATCCGTGAAGGTTTGTGCCAGTATAGAATCAATACATCGGTTAATCTTACTCTCGGCATTATACACGGGTACAATAACGCTTACTAAAGGCAATGCTCAGTCTCCTTAAAACAAATCTGTAACCTGCTTCAATATGCTGTCTTCGTCAAAAAAGTCTTGTCTTTGAAAGACCTTTTCCTGATACTCTCTCAACTGTTCGGGATTATCCATCAACTGCCGAAGACCATTATACAATCCTTCTTCGCTATTTTCAACTATCATCCCGTATTTTCCGTGATCAAGGATTTCGCCGGGGCCGGTACAATCCGTGCTGAGCACCGGAACGCCCAGTATCAAGGCTTCGGCTACCGTAAGGTTATATCCCTCAAAAAATGAGGCACAAACCAGTAAATCGGCTTCTTTTATATACGGATATGGATTAAGCTGACTGCCGGTTATGGTAACAATGTTTTCCATCTTGTTTTTACGGACGATTTCTCTGAGCTCCCGTTCATCCTGACCGCCGCCGACAAAGCATAAGGAAATCTCTTTGCCTTCATTTTTCAGGCGATTCACTACGAACAAAAGGCGTTTCTGTCCTTTAGCAGTATCTACCAACCGACCGACCAAAACGATGTGAAAACGAGCTTTTTTCACTTTGACAGAAGGAGCCTCTTCCGATTTCAAGCGGATCGCCTTGACAGGAAGCATATTGTAAATCGTTGTCACATTGCCGGTGTCGCCTATGACTTCCTTAAAGCTTTTCTGTGCCTGAACGGATACGCAAACCACACGATCCATATTTTGATAAGCGTCATAAACCTGTCGCATGGATTTAAAACTGTTTTTGAATCCAAAAGCCTGTTTATAATCGTTGTGCACCCAAGCTAAATGAACGGCTCGCGTATTGGTGGAGCCACTAACGATTTTTACGGGTGTTCCTCTGAAAAACGCGATCTCAACGTCAAAAGCCTCATCGCCCACATAATACGTATACAGTTGTTTGGCAGAGGCTCTTCTCTCCCACATTCCGTCATCATACAGCTTTCTCCGGATATAAGGAAGGCTGTTTCCCAAATGAGATTTGGGAGGTCTGTACTTGACGTGTACACGCTCATCCAATTCATCTTTCAAGTCATCCTCCGGGCTCAAGGTCATGATAGTGACATCATAATCGTTCTGAACCAGTTTATTCGCCAGTGTGACCTGAACTTTCTCGAGACCTCCTACCGTCAACGAGGGAAGGATGAACAAAATCTTTTTCATGTTTTAATATGTCCTCATTGCCAAAATAGTTAATAACAAATTCAAACGGTTTTTTATGGCTTGTTCCATTTTTCTGAGTTGGTGTATTTGACCGTATCGCTGATAAAAGCAATGTACATAGGGATTGTTGTTGATCGTTTTAATGTGTTGATACACATCCGAAAAGGAAACGTCCTCACCCTTAGGTAAATAGTCTGTCTGAGCCAGTATCACAATCTCCGTAAACCAATTCCCCAAAATACGCTCACTTTCCTCGGTTTTTAATTTCCATTTTTCAAGCAAGCTGATCGCGGTTTGATGAAACACAATCGCGCATTTGATAAAATCCTTCGGTATCTTCTTCTTTTGAAAATCGGAAGGATGCATGGTAAAGTGATAAAAATACCGATCGACAGCCGCAAAGCCGGAAACGCAGTCATAATAGCGCATTGTAAATACGCCGTCCTGCATTCTTCTCAAATCAGGAAACCGGATGCTGTGATCTCGGATAATCGAGAGTCTGTATATTTTATCGCTTGATCCATACATGGGGTATGATTTCATCAGCTCAGCCCATTTTTCACGGCACTCCTTTTGCGTTTTTAATATGCAGGGTTTGATCTCTCCCCTTTGTTCTTTGCAAACCCTCTCCTGATCATCATACACGGTATTGATCGAACCAAAAACCAACAAGTCCAAGTGGTTTTCGTCCATGGTTTTGACGCAATAATCATAGGCTTCCCGATCGATCCAGTCATCCGAATCGGGAAATACAACATATTCACCACGTGCTGAGTCCAAGCCCGCATTTCTGGCGGAGCCGGCGCCGCCGTTCTCTTTATGTATGGCTTTAATGCGGGGATCCTTTGCTGCATATTCATCACATATACTGCCGCTGTCATCGGTGGAGCCGTCGTCGATTAACAGCAATTCCCAGTCGCTGAATGTCTGAGCGATCACCGAATCAACGCTTCTCTTGATAAACCTTGCCGTATTATATACAGGCATCACAATACTCAGCCTACACATAAACTCACCTCATCTTGATATATGTAAACAAATTCCAAAGGCAAAGCAAAAGCACTCTGTTTTGATAAAACAGCTTGAGCGCAATTAAACTCGATTTACTGTAATCGGCAAAGGACGATAACGCAGATGCCTTTTGTCTTTGTGTTTGATGCTGCCCGGGGAAAATCTCTTTTTTACGAAAGGTTTTCATCATATATCGAAAGCGGTCGTTTAGCTTCAGTGTACATGACGGATGGAAGGTGCTTTCGTATGTCCATAAAAAATACATCCCATAAAGCTCTGTCAAATAATCGGTATCGACACAGTTATTGTCCTGCATGAATGTATATAATCTGATAATTCTGTCATAGTATCTGTCAAATTTAGCGGCTTTAAAAAGCTGTGTTACGCTCTCCTTGGTACGGCGATAGTATTGATAAAACACATCGGAGGTAACCTTGATATGAGAGATATGATCGGCTAAGTCAAGAATAAACATCCCGTCCTCGCCGCCGATATCAAATTCCCGTTTAAATTCGATCGCATGATCCAATATCAGTGAGCTTCTGATGATTTTGTCTGTAATAAAGTTAAAATAGCCCTTACGATAATACTCCGAAAACCGGGAGAGCATCTGTGCCTTCGTCGCGATAATCTCCTCCGGGTAAACAACGTCGTTTTGAAAAGCTGTTTCACCGTCTATTTCTGTATACATATGAAATCCAAATAAAACGAGATCCCATGCGGCATTTTCGGTATTCTCAACACAACGTTCGATCGCATTCAAATCCAAGGCGTCATCGCTGTCAAGGAACATAAGATAATCGCCGGTAACCTCCTTGAGCGCTTCGTTGCGCGCCGAAGAAACTCCGCCGTTTTCCTTGTGTATAACCTTTATTCGTTCATCCTGTTTTTTGTAAATATCACATATCGCTCCGGAGCTGTCTGTTGAGCCGTCGTCCACCAGGATCAGCTCGAGATAATCATATGTTTGATGAACCAAAGAGTCTAAGCATCTTTTCAGATATCGCTCAACGTTATACACAGGAACTATGACAGATACCTTTATCATAAAGCTATGCTTCCTCCAATATCGCTTCCAGCCGATCCATAATCGCATCTTCGTTCAGATAATCTTTTCTTTGCTCAGCCATATTACAATAGTGCTGATAAAGCTCGGGATTCGTAAGGATCTCTTTCATGCCCTTATATAAGCCATCCTCGCTGTTTTCAACGATCATGCCGTATTTTCCGCCGTCCAACATTTCATCGGCACCGGAAACATCGGTGGTCAGAATGGGCTTTCCCAAGATAACCGCTTCCATCATCACCATACTGAATCCTTCAAAATGAGATGAACAGAGATACATATCCGAATTTGAAATATAGGGATACGGATTCGCTTGTTTGCCGAAAAAAACAATATTGTCAAGCTGCAACTCTGACGAACGGTTTTTTATCATATCATAGTCTATACCGTCTCCGACCAGCCAAAGGGAAAACCTCAAGCCTTCATCTAACAGCCTTCTGCATACATCAAAGAGTCGTAAAAATCCTTTTGAATAATCATCAAAGCGCGCTACTAAGGAAAACGTAAATTCTTGTTTTTTTATGTCTAACGGTTGCTCGGAAAGCTCTCGAATCTTTTTTGTGTCATTTGGATTATTGACAATATAAACTCTATCATGACGATGGAATACTTCTTCGACCTTTTCCCGGGAACGTTTTGAAACACAAATAATCTTTTTAATAGAATGATAAACCGATTCAGCCTTTTTATAATTGCCGAGAGGCTTTACATCTTTCTCGACATTCACGCTATGAACCCAGCCGATGGCGTTACGGTTGTTTGATCCGCTGATGATTTTGATACTCTCACTGCCGAAAAAAGCGATTTCAACATCAAAGCTTTCGGTAATATACTTTCGATATAAAAACTCAGGAGAATGAAAAATAATCCACAGGTTCCACGGAAGGATCCTGAAATTTCGCTTCAAGATTGCTGAGGGAGATGAGTGCCACAAATTCTTGACCGGCATATAGTTTTTTTGGTACCGAACTGATGCGTCAAAATGACTGATGATCGCAGGATCGTCATAGGTGAAATTATAAACCGTAACCCCATACCCTCGTCTTGAGAAAAGATTGGCATAATTCACCAAAACTCTTTCCATCCCTCCCATTCCGAGAGAAGGAACCAAAAATACAACCTTTTTCATTTACTGATCTCTGCTGCAGGGCCCGGATGTATACCCGGTCTCTGTCCCTTTCTGTAAACAATCTATCAAGTGAAGCAAGCGATCTGTTGCCGATTCGGCGTTCCAGACGTCTTTCATGGTTTCATACGCGTGCTTCTGCACGGTTTCTCTCATTGTTTTATTGTCAATGAGCTTTTTTACATGACGATATAAGGAATTCTTCCCCCGCTTATCATAAATAAATCCGTTTACACCGTCCTCAATTAAATACGGAACCGAGCCGATTTCACGGCAGGCGACAACTGCGCAGGCAGAATTCATAGACTCATTCAATACAGCGCCCCAGCCTTCTTGCTTATCGGAAGTAAACAGATAAATTTCTGCTTGTTCCATGTGCTCTCTGACTCTTTCGGGCGGCATGGCACCGAGCATATGAACCCGGTTTTGCAGATTTTTGGAAATAATCAGGTTCTTTAACGGCTGTTCCATATCACCCGTTCCGATGATATTCATTTCAAAATCAACGTTGTTATTCTTCAGTCTTTCAGCCAGATAAACGGCTTCTTCGGGATGCTTCCAGTCGATCAGTCGCCCTGCCCAAAGGATAGTGTTTTTCTTTTTATTTGCAATTACTGTTTCAATGCTATCATATATCTTGATCTCAGGGAAATAGCCCCACTTATAAGTCTTGTTAGGATAAGAAAAGATAAACCGGCAATCGGAAACCATATACGCGCTGGCGCAAAGCATATAAAACTCTTTTTTTCTCTGCAAAAAATCCTGCTTAAAGTGAATCTTGATAATCTTCGGATGAAATCGCCATCTGAACTTCTTGAAAAACCTTTCACTATAGCGAAACGTCAGCTTGTTATCCTTTAAACGCTTCTCGATAAACGTATCCGGTGCAGCGCCGAGTATTACTACATCACTCTCATAGCCGAGCCGCATCGCCTCTTGATAAGCCTGTTCATCTTGATAGGCGTTTACCGCATACGGCGCATCCTCGAGATTTTTATAGCCCATATCCAGCCGCTCCTGAGGAACCGGTTCGGTTGCGACGAAGCGAAAGCCGTCGCCGATACGTTTGACCATCGCTTCACAAAAGGGCGTTTGGTGATGTAATAAAAAGTTAGAGAAAAAGGTAATGGTTATATTATCCTTCATATGCTTGTTTAACAGCCTTCTTAAAATCTGTTATTCGATATTTGCCTTCAAAAACGTTCGTCAGTTCTTTCGCGTAACATACCGCTCCGTAATAATCAATAATACGACTATTATTTTTGAGGAACAGTTCAATCAACTTGCCGAGGAATCGGCTTTTCTTTTTATCCGGGTATATGGCGGAGCAAAAGTCAACAGCGCTGATCTGACCATCATCGGGACAGATCATACCGGCGTATTGTTCCTGTATTGTCAAGCGGATCAGCTCGCACAGGTTCTGTACACAAATCGCGCTTTTATAGTGATTTTCAAAGGCTCGCGGAATCACAGGCAGCTTTTCTGCGAGATATTGATACTGGTCGATATACTCGGTCTTGCCTTTGCCGTAGATACTCGGTACGCGAATGACCGCGATCCGAAAGTCATCGGATTCGAGTGCCTTTAATGCTTTCTCGGCTTGTAATTTGCTTTTCCCGTAATCGGAATCCGGAGCAGGGATTGTTTCAGCGGTAACGGTACCTTTCTTGATATCCATAGATTGCGCGATTCCGTAAACCGCCATGGAACTGATGTAGATAAACTGACTGACGCCATCATGCCTGCATTTTTCGGCAAGCTCTTTCGTCAGCTCGGTATTGATCTTGTCATAGTCTTCTGTTGTTTTCGCGTTTTGCGGCGTCACACCTGCGATATGAACAACCGCGTCAAATGAGGAGAAGTTCTCACTCTTCCATGCGTCGCCACGCAAGCTGATCTGCTCAACAGAATCTTTGCTGTTGTTTTTTAAATACTCGGCAACAGCAACAGATAAACTGCCGCGCTTACCGGTAACGAATACTTTCTTCATAAAACACCGCTTAAGGCTGCGTGATCCTCTTCATAATGTCGTTGATGGTATCATATATATCATGCTCGCCGTGAAGATTACGTATGCTTTTTTTTGCTTTCTCCGACATCTGCTGTGCCAATGCATCATCTTCAAACAAGGCTTGAAGATGCATCGCTAAGATATCATACTCTTCAAAGCGATATAAGAATCCGTTCTCACCGTGAGTAACGTACTCGGGAACTCCGCCGACAGCGGACGCAACACAGGGTGTACCGACCATCATCGCCTCTTTCAGCGAACTGGAGTGGTTCTCGATCGCGGAGCAAAGAACAAATACGCTTGTTTTTGCGTACTGCTCCGCAAGCTTGTCCTGCGACAAGGCGCCGAGCCATATGATATTATCGTATAGATCAAGCTCTTTAATGAGCCTTTCAATAAACTTGGTATAACCACGCTTACGAAGGAGCCATTGAACAGAGCCGTCGGATACCACTTTTTCACCCGGTACATACAGCTTGATATCCGGGTACCTTTTCTTCAGCAAAGCAACTGCCCTGAGCAGCATATGCAAACCCTTCAGCGGATATCCCGAGGCATTACAGATAATAGAATGAGGCTCCGCTTTACCGGTATCCCAATCCTTTTGCGCAAAGACCTGATTGATACTCAGCGGACAGCGATAGATATTGACCTCCGGTACGACGGCGCGGATGCTGTTCTCGCACCAGTCGTTTTCACAGATCACATTCTTTGACAGCTCAAATAATTCTTTTTCTTTGGAGGTGGAAGCGTAATACTTCTTCTGTTGCTTTACTATGCTGTCGTTCTTGATGATATCTCTGAAGGTAACAGAGCGCTTCAGTTCATCATGCGTCATACACGCGGTATAATGCCGCGCGATAGAACCGATAAACCCCTGCATATAGATCACGGAGGGAATCCCTTTTGCTAACCTTAAGGCACACAAACCGGGAGTAAACTCCGTGCCCCATACCTGAATCAAATCAGGACGTTCATCGGTCAAGAGCTTCTGCCACGCGCGGATATTTCCCTCTTTATTCTCGTTATACAGGATCGGCGGTTGATCGGGAAGCGCATAGAAAACGATGCCGTTCTCTTCCATGCGGATCGTTTCACTCACAGCTGCCGTTACCGCCACAATGAGCTCATGCTCGTTGCGCTCGGTAAAGCTCTGCATGAGCGCATCCATCCAAACGCCGTTATTCCGTTGTCCGTATAGCTTCTCCCCCAGAGGCCCCAGGGGCGAGTTGACGATCCACAGCAGCTTCATCTTTTACTTCCTCTGTTTCTGTTTCGTTTCCGTAAATCCAGTGTAACCATATTGGGACAAACAGGCACAAGACGTCCAACCACATACCGGTATTGACCAGTGAGAGTATTAATGTCTGAATAAAAATCCAGACAATATAACCATATCCGGGTTTGTCTTTATAGGGCAGGAAGAATCTTTTGAAAATATTTCTATACATAAAGAACATGATGACTCCGCCAAATATGCCATATAATGCCAAATTGTCGATGATAAAAGAATGTGCGCCGTTAATTTTCTCCTTTTCAAAAAGAGAACCAAAGATAGGGTGCTGCAAAAAACTGTTCCATGATTTTTGATACAGCAATATCCTCGTGTCTTCCGAGTTTTCCAGCCCTTCTCTTCCCCCTGCTAACGCATCCAATCTGCTGCCCATCGTCTTACTGCCCGAGATCTCACCTAACCATCGGAGAAAATCTGGAATGAAATTTGTAAAAACCAATAAAAACAGAACAGCAATTACCGAAGCGATAATAATACTTCTGAACGAAAGATTCCTTTTCGTAAAAAACAACATTGAAGATATAATGAAAAACAATAACGCTATCGTATACTCCGAAAAAACAATCATCAACAGAATGACGACAGCAAACAAAAGCGCTGTGATGAGCTTGATCCTTCTTTCTTTATATGAAAGGATAATCGCAGGATAGAGTAGAACGATCGTGTAAACAAAACCGTATCCACCGATATTATGCATATCATATTGTATTGCATTGCTGTCCTGAGATTCAACCAACGCCAGCTCTCTGGCTGCGTTAGGAAACCTGATACAACCGATAATCGTTGTAACCGTTGTGATTGCTAACGCAAAAAAAACTATTTTTGAATAAGAACCGATCAGGCGGGTTTTATCCTGAGTAAAATAATACCCCAAGATTACCGGAAGCAAAAACAGTAAAACCTGATAGCTCCACATCAAAAAGTCTTCGCTCATATTAAAGGCCGATAACAGTTCATATATAATAAACGGCAGTAAAAAGGTTCCATATAGGCTCAGGTTCTCAGGACGATCCAGCACAAGAGTCAAAACAACCAACGCCACTACCACCGCCATATAAAAATATGCCGTTAAAAAGCGGCTGGTCAGTCTCTGAACGATCGGCATTATTGTATAAACGATCACGTATACAATCATCAAATTTCTAAGAGTAAAATCGCCTAATCTTTTATTCATACGCTTAACTCGGTTCCTAAGAATTTAATAATTTTAGCTGCCTGCACTAAGTTGGATTTATGCTCTAATACAAAGGCTCTTGCCTTTTCTGCTTTTTCTTTTCTCTCTTCAAAAGACTCAGTCAAAACCTTTTGCAGCGAATCCGCTATCCCGTTGAAAGATTCATCCTCAATCAAATAAACATACGGATCATACTCTTTCGGCATTCCGGGAAGCTTTGTCGTCATGATCGGCGTCCCGGAAACCATATATTCCATATTCTTAGACGGAAAGGAATACTTGGTATACTCCGGCGCGACCGGTCGGGGATTCACCAACAGAGAAGCGCGCTGTTCTTCTTCCACGATCTCCTTATTGCTCTTGAGCCCCCTATAACAAACGCTCGGATGCTGCTCGGAAAGGCGTTCCAACTCCTCACGGTAGTCGCCGTCGCCGTACACCCGCAGCTCGGAATCAGGGATATCCGCCCGGAGAAAGCCCTCAACCAAATTCGCGATGCCGTAGATCTTCTTGATGCTTCCGGCATACATCACAACCTTTTTACCGGTTGCGAGCTCATATGGTGTTTGGCTCTCGGGCAAGGGAGCTTCGGCATCGACGTGACCTTCCAGTACAATATTGGGCTTTCCTTCGGGATTAACGCGCTCATTCATCTGCTCGGTCAAGATGATAAAGGCATCGGTTTTATCAAACAGCTTGTTATTCAGCTTTCTCATAAAACCGCTGCTGCGCTCCATATCCGGCAGATCGGTAACGATTGATACAACGGGAATTTTACGCGCTCTGCACGCAAGCGTCATGCCGTATGCGTTCGCAACATTCAAACAGTCACATAACGCGTAGGTATCCTTATCTTTTTTGGCTCTGAGCACGCCGAAAAACGTGCCGAAAAATATCATCAGCTGCCTGACAACAGGCAGATTGATCGTCGTAATATAATGATAATAGGCGTTACCCTCCCGCTCGTCCTTTTCACGAACAAGCTTACGGGAAGTCACCGCGCGATTGATCGGCAAGCCCGAAAAGCACATGACCTCGGCACCGTTTTGCGCTAGCCCCTTAATCAGTAAACCATGATACTTTTGATCAGGCACCATTGTTGATACGTTACGCTCACTGACGATTCTGTTGTAGGTACTGTCCGTACAATTAGAAAACCCGTAAAGTATCCGCATTACAGCTCAACATATCCTCTCAATGTAACATTTCTTTCCGAACTCAGGTCGGGTAGCTTTTGCCCGACAGGAACACCGTTCTCTTCATTGATGCGATCGATCAAAATACCGTTTTTATCAAAATCAGGATGAACCATGATCTCACAATGATCGGGGATCTCGGTGTTTTCTATATCAAACAGAGAGCCGAAATAATCGGTAGTGATAAACCCTTGCCTTTGCAGCCAACCGTTATATAGATTTTTCACAAACATCTTTATCGCGTTGATTCTGCCGATATTGCGATGCAGGCGGACTTTTTTGATGCCCTGTTCTTTACATACACGAGCTACCACCGGCGCGATGAATATCGCCGTATGGATGTGGTGATGAGAATCCGCGTGCGTAATCTTGATGCCCGCATTCTGTATCTTTTTGATCTGAGCGGTCAGCTCGTGATATACAGCGTCTTTTTCATTTTTCGAAAGGAACTTTAAGCGATTGTTGCGGTGATGAAAAATACCATCTTCAACAAAAGCGCCGCATGACTTGATATCTTCTGTCAGCGGTTCGCCCTCCGTCAAATTCAAATGTACGCCTATTGCATTGATAAAACCCTGTTCCTTCGCAAGCGCAACAGCCTCATCAAAGTATTCACCGGTCGCCATCATCGTGGTATCGGTGATCTTTCTCTCCATGAAAGCCTGCGCGATCGCCTTGGAGCAGTGTTCATTTAATCCGTAATCATCAGCATTAATGGTCACTGACATCGTTTTCTCCTCAACATCACCTTTGTTGGCTCCATTTAATTCCGGTAGAAACTACCTTCGCAGGCACTCCTGCTAAAACAGAATGATTGACAACAGGCGTTTTATGGGTAACCAACGCGCCGGTTCCTACCACACATTCGGCGCCGATCTTGGAGCCCTTTAACACTTTACATCCATTTCCCAACCATACCTTATCCGCAAAACAAATACTCTCAGAATGGTTTAATCTTTTGCCTGATGTCTCATCCATGATAACATGAGAATCCCCCGTGCGTATCATGATATTGGCAGAAAACAAGCAATCATTACCAATTGAAACCTCAGTAGATTCGATCGCCGATATCTCTGTATCAGAATAAATATATACATGAGTCCCGAGCGTAATGGTATTGTGATCATCTTCGACACAAAAAGAACAGCCTTCAAGATAATTACGCTCACCGATCAAAATCGTATTGTTCGAGCCCACTATACTGATATTCACTTCGAATAAAGATGACATATCGTTTATGATAATCTTATTGTTATCTCCGTTAACAGAGATCCTTGACTTCTTTATTCTGCACTGACCGATTCCCTGTACCGTATTATTTTTGCCTTTATTATGAATTCTCAATCCAAGTATTCTGTTCTTACAATATAAAGCAGGCTGTAACACTTTTTTATACTTTTGATAAATAGCTTTTAAATCCATATATAACCCTCTTTAATATCAAATAAGGGATTCTAAACATTCCATATGCCGCTTTGCCATATCTTCAATCGTAAATGTTTTGATCTTTTTCAAGGATGCACAGGACAATTCAAACTGCTTTTCGTGATCAGCGAAATAATCAAGAATTATCTCTTTTGTTTTGTCAACAGCATCCACCGGAACAATATAACCGTTTTTACCGTTTTCTATCAGCTCGAGTGCCGCTACGCAGGCGTCGGTGGCGATAACAGGAACGCCGTTCGCCATGGACTCGTTCACTACCAGCCCCCACGCTTCACCGCGCGAAAGGAAAACAGAGAGATCAGCCGCCTGATAATACTTGAAAAGCTCTTCTTTCATTTTAAAAGGAAGATAATGGAGCTGTTCAAGCTTCTTTTCGCTTTTCCATTTGACAAACTCTTCCGTCGGTTCATCGCCGATAATATAAACGCCGATATTCTTCGGCAACTGTTCACATATTTTCAGCAGGGTATCATAGCCCTTTCCGTATCCGTTCAGATACGAGAATCTGCCTACTGATATCAGTATTTTCTCCTCTGGTAATCCAAGCGCTTCTCTGAGCGTTTTCTTTTCTTCGACAGAAAGAGGTTGAGCTAAAATGTCCTTTTGGTGCAGGGATGTAAAGGGATACCGATATATCTTTTCGGGATCAGCGCCGTAGGTAACAAAATAATGATCGCCTGATCTGCCGGTACTGAAATAACCGGCGGCATCCTTGATAAAATATCTCTTTATCTTTTCCTTGATTCCTCTTCCGTCTTTCGCGGTACCGCCGTCTGCTTCAAGAAAGTATAGCATCTTATGCTTTCTCATATATTGAATCGCCAACATACCGGTAGGCGTTGAAAAATCGCCGCAAATAATGCGATCGTATGTTTCCTCCTTCAAATGTTGAACAATATCAAGACACAGGGCACTGTCAACTCCGGTAGACTTTCCTTTTAAAAATACCCCTTTGAAATGCTCAAAATGATATTCTTTCCATGTATCATTTCTTTCATCTGAGGTATTCTTTTCAAAAGTAACTGTCAGATCGCACAGTTTACCTAACTCGTTAAAAAAGTCAACCCTGTAAGGAGAAGGAACGTTTGTCATAAAGAGTATTCTCATATTCTTTCTCCTTCGTAAATCTTATTTGCTGTAAGCGTCTGAATACTGTTTAATCATATCACGCTTATTAAATACAGAATCAGGAACACAGGGATTCTCCCTGCTCTCACAAACCCTTTTGACGGCTTCTGTCAGTTTTTGGATATCGCCTTTCTGTACAACGATCCCGTTATCCCCAACGGCTTCGGGACTTCCTCCGGTATTGTAAGTTACTACCGCAGTTCCGCAAGCAACCGCTTCAAGGTTAACCATTCCAAGCACTTCTTCATAGGTAGGATTTACGAAAACATCGGCTGCGGAATATATCTCTGCCAGTTTGGCAGGATCATCTCCGATATCTATCGGGATCATCCCGCTTAGAAGAAGCTTCTTCTGTTTATTCGTTAATCCAACCATCATTATTTGATAATTCTGATCAAGCTTTTGCCTTAATTCAATGAAATCATCAAAGCCTTTTCGTTTCTCCCAAACCGCAGCTACACCGAGGATGAGATATTTATCCTCCAAACCGTGATTTGTTCTGAAATCACTCTCAACAGGATTAAAGACGGTCGTATCAACACCGTTATGCACGACTATTATCGGATATTCTTTCAAAAAAGACTTCTCCACTAAATCTTTGAGCCAATCAGAAGGCGTAATGATCGTCAAGTTAGGTACACCGGTGAAAATATCTTTCTTCTTCAGCCAATTTCTTTTTGATCTGTCTGTCAATGATTTAGGATATTCACTCTTTTGCGGACAGTGATGACAGCCGTCTTTCCAACGGGTACAATGAATTGCGTCAAAATAAGCGCTGTGACCGGTAAACGCCCAGCAATCATGCAAGGTCCAGATAATCTTTTTACCACAGGTTCTCAGATAATCAAACAGTAGTTCAATATTAATATAATAACCATGGATGTTATGCAGATGGATCACATCCGGATCATACTCTCTTACCCAATGAATAAACTCTTTGGTAGCATTAACACTTCCGAAGCCCATCGCGTCAAAGGCTCTGGCTTTTATTCCATGAAGCTTGACATCGAGATCCGAACCGATCTTAACGGCAAATCTCTCAAACTCAGCAGGTACATTCTCTCTGCCGTATGCAATTTTCACTTCATGCCCCTGTTTCTCAAGCCCCACAGCTAAATCGGTACAAATACGTCCCGTACTGCGAATACCGCAAACAGAGTTGATCATTAAGACTTTCATAAAAACTACCGGATAATCATTGATTCAAAAACATCTTCCAACTGATCCATAAATGCCCTTTTATCAAAATGCTGTTCATAGTAGGTACGGGCGTTACGGGCAAGTGTTTGTTTATCTTTTTCATCAGCAAAGCGGCGGATGTTCCCGGCAAGCGCCTCTGCGTCTTCCGCCGGTGAGCAATAACCACACCTTGCCTCTTCTATCACCCGCTGTGCTTCACCGTCAATGGCAGCAATCACAGGCTTGCCGGCTGACATATATGACTGAAGCTTGCCGGGTAAAGTTAAACTCAATACGGGATCCGCCTGCAGCGTCAGCAGCATGGCGTCTGCCGTCGCATAATATCGCGGCATTTCCTCCAGCGGCTTCCTGCCATAGAAAAAAATGCTGTTCAAGCGGTGTTTTTCGGCATATTCTTTCAGGCTGTCAAGCTCAATACCGGAACCGACAAGGTGGAACCGAATCGGTTCATCCTTCAAAAGCTCAGCCGCCTTGACAATGGTGATCACGCTCTGAGCCGTTCCGATATTGCCTGCAAACATCAAATTGCAAACGCCGTTGGGTTCCTGATAGCCTGACGCTTCAAAAATCTCCTCGGCATACTGCGGAAGATAAGTGATTTTGCTTTTATCTATCTCAAACTCTTTTTCAAAATAATCAGAGAAAGAGCGGGATGTGATCAATATTTTATCGACCGCGCGATAGATCCGCGCAGATACGCGATGATAATGCCTGTATATCAATGAACTCTCATTGATACCGCCTACCGCAAGACTCTTAGGCCACAGATCAAGGCAGTACAAAACACAAGGCTTTTTGTATTTCTTTGCATATTTTATCCCCGCCTTTGCCATCATAACCGGCGAAAGCTGATTGATGAACACAACATCAAAATCATCAGGTAATAATCCTACAAAACGCGAAGAAAAGTAGGAATAGCTGCTGTAATTCAGCAAGCGGTAAACCGCGCCTGTTTTTCGCGGAATCGTATAACAGCGATAAACCTTAACGCCGTTGATGATCTCTTCGCGCTTGGCGCCGTTCTCATAGCCTTGATATATCTTACCCTCCGGATAATTCGGAACACCGGTCACCACAGTGACCTCATGCCCGCGCCGCACCAACGCTTCACAGATATCGGAGATACGGAACGGCTCCGGATAGTAATATTGACAAATAACCAATATCTTCATAGTAACCTCAAACGAGATTATTTGGTATTTTCTTCTGCTTTATGCAGCTCGCCGGTGCCGCCCTCGACGACGCCGGAACGAAACACCACGCGGAAGATGGAGAGAAAGAAGCACTTAACGTCAAAGAAAAAGCTGAGCTTTTTGACATACTCGCCGTCAAAGCGCGCCTTGTCCACGATCTCGAGCTCATCGCGCCCGTTGATCTGTGCCCAGCCGGTAAGTCCGGGCTTGACGTCGTTAGCGCCGTATTTATCGCGCTCTTCGATCAGGTCATACTGGTTCCAAAGGGCAGGGCGAGGACCGACGATGCTCATCTTGCCGATGAAAATATCCCAGATCTGCGGCAGCTCGTCCAAGCTGGTCATCCTGAGAAATCTGCCGACCTTCGTGATATACTGTTCCGGATTCTCGAGCTGATGGGTAGGGATATCATGAGGGGTGGACATTTTCATCGAGCGGAACTTGTGAAGCTTGAAAAGCTTTTTATGCAAACCGACACGATTTTGAGAAAAGAATGCAGGTCCGGGATCGTCAATTTTGATCGCGATCACAATAATCAAATAAAGCCATGATAACACGATCAAGCCAAGAAATGACAAGATGATATCAAGCAATCGTTTGAAAAATCTTTTGTACATACCTTTCCCTCTAAGCCCCTGAATCCGGCTGTATCATACGCGTTAATGCGCAAAAACGCATAAACCCACAAACTACCCAGTTTATCTATAGTATAATACTACAAAAAGCACCTAAAGTCAAATTATTTGTTTTCCATATATCACGAAGAATGATCCGTAATACCCATAAAATTCTGTAAAAAAGGTAACAAGTATTTGACTTATGACAGGATTCTATTTTTATATTAATAACTCGTATCAATGTTTTATGATTCGTCATCAAATTTTAAAAACTTTTTCTAATTTTTTCTAATTAAAAAACAAGCGACAGTTTTCACTATCGCTCGAATCATCATTCTAATTGTCTTTATGTTTCTCGTTCTGCGCTTTGCGTTGTTTTTTTCTTGGAAATGAGATTAAGAAATAGCTTTCTAATGCTCATGAATACGATAAAAATCACGAGGTCTATCGCTATCCGCATAACAATCCGAATCACTACATTTGAGGAAAATTGATATAAAAACGACCAGTACTGATCAAAGAAATGAATCAGAAGCATATACAGAGAATTCTTGCCCAAATAGCAGATTTTATTAATAATTTCTTTATTCTTGATCGTAGAGATGAAATAAGCTATCTGACAGGTGAATAACGTTCCCGCCAAGGCGCACACATAACAAACCGGAAAAAGCGGATACTGTCTTGCCGCAAAGCTCATATTGACAGGCCGGTCATGGATAAAGATGAGAGGAAGCGCAAAAGCAATCAGCCAGACAGTAAAGGATACGATTGTTTTTCGGATCGGATGCTCTTCGGGATGATAGAATTCTTTCATATATCTCGCAAGGAAAAATATGATCTGTATGGCAAGCGCGATATCCAATGAAAAAAACAAATAAACGTTTTTCCCGATGACTACCCCTAATACCGATAGTGCCGCCGTACAAATCAAAAGACCGATCCTGTGATGTTGTAACAGCAGCTGTAAACAGTCATAGATTACCTTTGCAAAAAACAAAGCAATCATAAACCAAAGCATATTGATCCCCGGGACTTCAATACCGAAAAGGATAGGTCTGACGGACGAGCTGCCGTTGGAAAGGAGTAGACATAATGCCCGCTCTTTTACGAAATCTGCCCATTCGGATAGGGGGGCGTGTCTGCCGATCAAAGGAAACGCTTCGATAAACGTCCAAATCGAAAATGCGATCAATGTAGGTAATAAAAGTCGTCTTGCACTCTTTTTTATATTCTTGAGTATATCCGTTTTGTCCTTGGCGAACCTGTTTGTCCAGCCGTTAAGAAAAAAGAACAAAAACATATGGAAAGAAAAAATGATCCAAAACACAACGCCCAGCAGGCTGTGTCCGACAATGACGAGAAGGATTGTAATCGCCTTTGCAATATCAATCCATTTGATACGTCCGCTTTGTATCGCCAGCTTTATCACCTCCGTACTTTAGTGTCATAAACCGAATCAAAGAGCATTCAAGCAAATATAAGCACTATCGATGTTATTTTACCACTTTTCCGACATAATGTAAACCTCTGTTTTATGTTAATATAGATTTCCGACCGGAATTTACTTCATCTGTAAAAAACAATCGTAAATAAAACCTTCCGTGTGCGATTCTGTAGGTTTACAATAGATGCGTTACAGTAGCAAGTAAAAAAATAATAGCAAATAGGAAGAACCTGTGTTACAGTTAGTTCGCTTACAACAAAACTCTACAAAGGAGATCCTATTTGCTGTGAAT
>CADBUN010000209.1 GCA_902797825.1 uncultured Ruminococcus sp.
CATACGACAGTATGCCTGCGTCACTCGCCTCGCTCTGCGAAATTTATCACTAATATCTGATTAAAACTTTTTATCAAGGATTAGTATAAAGAGCTCGAACGATGCGACCATCATGACGGTCAGACGGAAACAGCCCTCCTGCTTTCAGGAGGGCTGTGTTAAGTTAATTCTATCTAAGAATAATAATTATTTGAAACCATTTAGTGTATCATCGTATCATTCGGGGGAACGGAGTTGACTTAGGTCCGCAGATGGCTTTTATGCTTGGTAAAATCCCAGCCGATCAGCGTTTCACCGTCCACGATGTACGCCTTGTCCGCCAAAAGCGCTAAGGGCTCGTCCGAATAACTGTCGGAATAGAAGACGTCGATCTTTCCCTCGGGAAAGCTTTCATAAAACCGCCGTACCTTCTCCGCGTGATAACAGTTCAATCCGTCGTATGTACCGGTATGGATATCGACCTTGGATGCGATCACGGTGATATTCAGCTTTTTCTCCAGCGGCTTTAAGAGAAATTCGGGAGAGGCGGAGATGATTACGTCGTCATCCCGGTGTATCCTTTTGTAAAAGCGCTTGATACCGGAGAGCTTCTCATTCCAAAAGCGTTCGACGTCCTTTTCTCCGTCAATCGCCTTCAAAAAACGATACATCTTTTCCTTGAATTCCGTCTTGGTACCGACATGAAAAGCATAATATCGCAGGGAGGCGTAGCCGATCAGGGGCAGGTACAAGAGCGTTTTCGGATGACGGCGAAAACACCACAGGACGAAATGCGCGGTAGAATCGCCGTCATAGATCGTTTTGTCAAAATCATATACATTCATCATATCACATCCTCGCCGCGATTATTATAGCCCGATCTCATGATGATTTCAACACAAAACCGCCGAAAATTCATATTTTGTTAATCTATCCCTGTGCGGAATATGATAGAATATTACAAATATGATGGGGGAGAAGGGCTTTGTTCGGATATATCAAGGTGGATCAGGCGAACCTGCTCGGAAAGGAATATGAAGCCTATAAGGGAATATACTGTTCTCTGTGCAGACAGCTCGGACGTGATTACTCTGTACTCGCCCGCTTCATTTTAAGCTATGACTGCACCTTCTATGCGATGCTGGCGCTTGATCTTGCCGAACAGCCTGCGTGCTATCGGCAGGGCAGATGCCGCTTTAATCCGCTGAAAAAATGCGCCTATGCCGATACGGAAACCGCGGCTTTCTCGCTCGCGGCGGCGCTTTCCGTGATCTCCGCTTTTTATAAGCTCAAGGATGATTTGTTAGATTCGCCGTGGTACAAGCGTATCCTTTATTACTTGATCCTGCCGTTTTTTGCCCGATGGCGCAGGAAAGCCGCCCGTCGGTATCCTCAGATCGACGCGATCGTTTCCGGGATGATGGACGATCAGCAGAAAGCCGAGCATGATCCGGACTGCGTATTGGATATGGCGGCGGCTCCCACCGCCAAAATGCTCAGCGAGATGTGTGCGCTTTTGACGGATCAACTTCCGCTGCGCAAGGGACTCGATCCGGATAAAACGAAACGAATCCTATCGTCCACAGGCTATTTCATCGGGCGGTGGATCTATCTGATCGACGCGGCAGACGACTTAGAAAAGGATCAAAAGCAGGGACAATTTAACCCATTTTTACTCAGTGGCGTTGACGCCACTGCTGAATATATGGAAGCCACCCTGAACCACGCGCTTTCCGAAGCACTATTATGTTACGGATTGTTGGAAAAGGGCAGATACCACAGGATCATCCTGAATGTACTGCAGGATGCCTGTGTGAAAACACAGCGTAAAATCATCGGTGAAGTCGCCGATAAACACGCCTGGACAGACGCAGATTCACAAGCCCCTGCATGATTTCGGATCATAGAATATGAACACCATTATAAAGGATCGGAGAAATATATGAAGAATCCGTACGAGGTGCTCGGCGTTTCCGAGACCGCTACCGACGAAGAAATCAAAACCGCATACCGCAATCTCGCCAAAAAGTATCATCCCGATAACTACTATGACAGTCCCCTTGCGGATCTTGCCGAGGAGAAGATGAAAGAGATCAACGGCGCTTATGATCAGATCTGTGAGATGCGCCGCAACGGCTCTCGCAGCACCGCTTCCTCCGGCTCCTACGGCTCCGATTCCTCCTATAACCGAACCTCTTATCCGGACGTGCGCCAATACATCATGAACGGCAGGCTGGATGACGCGATGGAGCTGTTGAACGGCGTGCCCGAAGGCAGCCGTAACGCAGAATGGTACTTCCTCATGGGTATGGTCTTTTCACGCAAGGGCTGGAACGATCAGGCGTACAGCTATTTCCAGCGCGCCTATCAGATGGAACCGAATAACACGGAATTCCAGGCGGCATTCAACAGCATGAACGCCCGCCGAACCTATACGAATCCCGGCTATCAAACCTCGGATTCCATGGGATGCTCCGCCTGCGACATCTGTACCGGTATGCTGTGCGCAAACTGCCTGTGCAACTGTTGCGGCGGAGGACGCGGATGCTGATATGAAAACTTCTGTCAAAGTTTCTTTGGGCGGCGTGATTGCCGCCCTCAGCCTTGTATTGATGCTTCTTTGTTCCGTGATTCCCTTCGGCACTTTTGCTTTTCCTGCGTTTGCCGGGATCCTGCTGACAGTGATTGTGATCAACCTCGGCTACGGATGGGCGTTTGCCGTTTACTTTGTGACGGCTGTCCTGTCCTTCCTGTTAGTCACAGATAAGGAAGCCGCCTTATATTACACGGCGTTTTTCGGCTTTTATCCGATTGTCAAAAGCCTGATCGAGCGACTTCGCTCAAAGGTCGTTCAATATGTGATCAAATACGTGATCTTCAACGTTTGTATGATCGCGGCGTTCTTGATCGGAACCTTCCTTCTCTCCGTTCCGAAAGAAAGCTTCAACCTCTTCGGCGTATATCTGCCGGGGGTGTTCTTAGCGATCGGTAACGTTTTCTTTATCATTTATGATTTATGTGTAACAAGACTTGTAACACTTTACCTGCTGAAATGGCATAATCGTTTAAATAAGAATACAAAGCTGTAACGATAATTGCATTAAAGAATAAAAAAGAGTATCATATAGATTGCACACGATCATTGATAACGACGGCTTGATGCAAAGGAGGTACGGCGATGAAACGATTTTTTGACGGTATCATTTGTTTGATACTGACGGCAGCGATCTTCACTTCGCTTTTTGTGTTTTCCTATCCTGCCGTATCTGCCGCCGAATCGGACGAAGCGGAGGTCGGATACGAATACGAAGATGATCTCGCCGAAACCGGTTATACGCATCGCGGCCCTTCCTTTCACTCTGTTCCCTCTGTGATTGACAGCGAGGTGATTCAGGGAGTGTCCAACCTTTACCTGAGTGCAACCGCCCGTCATCTCGATATTTATGAACAGTTCCGGCTGAATGTATGGGATGCGTATTCGAATACCGTCAATTCCCGGATGATCTATTCTACCTCAAACAACGCGGTTGCCGAAGTCAATGACGCCGGTACCGTGACCGCTGTGCGAAGCGGAAGCGCTACCATCTCTGTATATGACCGGTTAACCGGCGAACGCTTGAATTGCGCCGTCACGGTTGGCAGTCATTATGCGCCGACCGAAGCGCCGAAGCCTGCACCCACCGATGAACCGACCGATCCGCCAGAGCCTACTCAGAAACCGACGCAAAAGCCCACGCAGGCGCCTACATCCGCTCCTAAACCTACCCAGGCACCTACGGTTGCGCCGAAGCCGACACAGAAGCCTACGCAGGCTCCGACTACAGCGCCCAAGCCGACAACCGCTCCCGAGACGCTTTCGCTGAAAGCATCTGCCGCTACGGTTTGGCAGGGCTGTCACTATCATGTTATCGCGACCTCTAACACGACGGTCTACTTCAAAAGCTCCAACACGAATGTTGCCACCGTCAACAGCAACGGTATCGTTTGGTGTCGTGCGGCAGGAAAAGCGGTGATTACCGCCTATACTGCGACGAAGTCCGTTACCTGTACGATTACTGTCAAAGACGGTACCTATGTCAATCTCTCCAACTATTCCGCAACGGTTGACAGGGATATGACTTATCTGATCAAGACCTCGACCTCCGGCGTCAAGTGGTTCAGCACCGATCCCTCTGTCGCGACTGTAACCGTAAAGGGCAATTACGCGTTGATATACGGCGCAAAGCCCGGTACAGCTGTCATCACCGCCTATACCTCTACCGGCGCGTCTACCTGTCTGGTCACGGTAGACTATGCTTATCCGGTACGTTTTTCCTATACTTATCCGAACTGTGCCGCGAAGAATCAGTCGATCAAGCTGATTTGTGTCACCGATACCGCGCGTACTGCGGTCAGATACGCGGTTAATACAGGTTCATCCGTCAAATACGTTGACGCTACCGTCTGTACCAAGGAAGGAAACACCCTCGTCTGGACAGGCTATACCTCCTTCTCGTCTGCCGGTACCTATAAGGTTCAGGCGTACTCCCAGTATAACAATCAAGCCGGCTGGTCAACCTGCGCAGACGGCGCTACCACCGCCTTTGTCGCCAATTCAACCGATATGACGACGACGATCTGTGCGAACCGCCGTGCTTCCAACCAGCTGATCAACCTGATCGCGACGTTTGAAGGCTATTCATCTACCCTTTACATTGATGAGTTTACCGGCGATCCGACGCATGGTTACGGCGTTCTGGTTTATCCGGGCGAGAAGTTCTATAATAACCTGACCAAAACAGAAGCCTATGCCTATCTGGTTCAAAACGTCAATAATGCCGGGTATACCTCGAGCGTCAACGCCTTCCTGACTGACAACAAAATCAAGTTCAATCAGCGTCAGTTTGATGCGCTGGTATGCTTCGCCTATAATTGCGGCACCGGTCCGTTCTACTATGACGACGAGCTGATCGACGCGCTGCTGGATTGTTCCAAAAACGGCGTTCGGGATTTTAACTATATCGGAAAACAGAATTTCATCAATAAGCTGTGCCAGTATCATCATGCCGGAGGCGGCTGCGTTTACGGACTGTTATACCGGCGTGTCGATGAAACGGAAATGTTCTTCTACGGCGATTATACCGCCGACTACGGCGACTATCGTTATCCCGTCAGCTTTACCTGCGCACGCAATTCTTCCTTCCACACTTAATCGGTCGGATTCATTATTCGTGAATCTAATGAATCTTACTTGAAAACGCATTAGTTAAACATAAAATATACAAGCCCTGCATAGGATTGTTTAGGTGATTTTATGAAGGGCTTTGTATTTACGTTCAGAAACAATCAAAAAGCGCTGCATCTGCCGGATATCAGAAAAAGCGGTACGGATTTGAAACAGCTTTTATCACGCTTCGGCATCCAGACGGTGTTTTCCGTTCTGTTCCTGTTGGGGCTGACGGTAGGCGCTGCCTCGGGGCGCAGCTTCAGCAGCGAAACCTTTGAGAAACTCGATATGCTGTTCGTGACCAATATCGACGCACGGATGCAGATGAGTGTCTTTGATATCTTTGTTTCCTGCTTTGTCTCCTATTTTATTTTTATCTTCTGTATCTTTCTGTCGTCATTTTCCGCGTGGGGGATCGCGACGATTCCGCTTTTGTCCGCATTAAAGGGCTTTACTGTCGGGTTGTCAACGGCGTTTATTTTCTCTCGGTATCAGCTCTCCGGGATCGGCTTTTATATTTTGGTTGTACTGCCGGGCGCTGTACTGTTCCTGTTTACGCTGATCCGCTACGCGACATACGGCTTCCGGTTGTCCGGTCGTTACTTGCGGATGACGATGTTCGGCACGGAGCGTGTGCCGGATTTCAGAAAGCATATGAAATCTTTTGTCAAAAAGACGATATTTTCTCTTTTATCTGTCTGCGGCTGTGCCGTTACGGATATGATTCTATGGATTTTATTTGCGAATAAATTTCAGTTTTAAATGAGGGTAATATGGAAAACGAAAGAAAAAGATTGAAATTTGAAGTTCTTCTGGAAAGATACTTTACCAATTTTCACCGGATTCTCTTTACCAATTTAATTTTCGCCTTACCGTCTGCGGTTGTTTTTGCGTCATTTTACTTTTTGAATTCACTGATATTCAAGGATTCTTTGGTGGTTCCTTTCTTGCTGTTAGGCATCATTCCGCTCTTTCCGTTCTTTGCCGGAGTGGTCATGGTTACCCGTAACATCGCGAGAGGGGAGAGCAACGTTCCTGTTTTCAGGACCTATTTTGGCGCCGTTAAGGCTAATTTTCTCCCTTTTCTGCTGCATGGAATCTTGATCTATGTTGCTTCTATGCTCAGCGTGCTGTCTATCTCGCTTTATGTCTCTATGCTGTCGGTGAGCTGGCTGTTTTATGTATTGCTGTTTTTCACTATCATTATCACCCTGCTTTTACTCTATACAGCTTTTTATATTCCGCTGATGAGCATCACGTATGATTTGCCGTTAAGATATGTCTATAAAAACAGCTTTTTGATGTCCTTCGGCGAGATTAAGAATAACCTGTTCGCGACGCTGGCGCTGGCGGTTGTCTTCGGTATTTGTTTTACGGCGGTTGCTTTTATCAACTCCGGAATCGTAAAGATCATTATCATCGCCGCCTTATGGGTGCTGTTAATCCCTGCGACCTGTACCTTTATGGTAGTATTCTTCATCTATGACGGGATGACCTCGATCATTCGCGATAAGGAGGAGCTCAGCCGCGAGTTATCCGATTCGATCGAAAAGAGCATGGCGCAGAAGGACAAGCCTCAGCCGCAACCGACAGAGGATGACTTTTCAGATATTGATATCAGCACCTTAAAGGATACGGATGATTATATCTTCCATAACGGCAGGATGGTCAAGCAGAGTACGCTCCTGCGCATGATCCGTGAGCAGGAAGAACAGAAAGCAAAATCAAAAGAATCATCAAAATCATGATAAAATAACGCCAAGGAAGCTTAACGTTCCTTGGCGTTTCTTTTACGGATCAATCAGATATGTAAATAACCGTTCATATCCTCGGAGATCTTCTCGGTGATCTCCTGTGCTTCCTCCGGTGTACTGCCGATCGCGGTGATATAGATCTTAATCTTCGCCTCGGTACCGGAAGGTCTGACGATGGCACAGTGACCGCCTTCGGTCGAGTAAGAGAGGACGTTGGACTTCGGCAGGTCGATCGTCTCTGTTTGACCGGTAATCAGATCGGTCGCCACATGGGTGTCATAATCAGCGGTTGAGACGACCTTGTAGCCTGCGATCGTGTCGGGAGTATGGCGGCGCAGATTATCCATGATATCAGCCATCTTCTTCATCCCGTCGGCGCCCTTGAAGTAGAAGTTGAGCGTGGTGTTCAGATAATAGCCGTATTCTTCATAGATGCCGTCGATAATATCGACCAGCGACTTGCCTTCATTATGATAGTATGCCGCCATCTCGGCAATCAGCATGGAGCCGACAACCGCGTCCTTATCTCTGACATAAGAGCCTGCCAGATAACCGCAGCTCTCTTCAAAGCCGAATACGTAGCGATCCTCTTCGCCCTTTTGCTCAAGTCCGAGGATGATCTCACCGATGTATTTGAAGCCGGTCAGGCAGTTTTTCAGCTCGCAGCCGTATTTCTTACATATCTCCTCAACGATCTTGGTGGTAACGATCGTCTTGACCACAACGGGATCCTTGGGAAGCGTACCCTGCGCCTTGCGGGATTTCAGGATGTATTCGGTCAGCATCGAGCCGATCTCATTACCGGTATACAGGCGGTAGGTACCGTCTTTTCTTTTAACGGCAATGCTGACGCGGTCAGAATCGGGATCGGTCGCTAAAAGCAGGTCAGCGTCAAGCTTTTGACAAAGCTCCAGACCTTTTTGAAGCGCCTCCTTCATCTCCGGGTTCGGGTAGGGGCAGGTGGTAAAGTTGCCGTCGGGGTTTTCCTGCTCCGGTACAACGGTAACGTTCTTTAAACCGATTTCGGAAAGAACGCGTCTGACGAGCTTGTTACCTGCGCCGTTGAGCGGGGTATAGACGATCTTGAGATCGGTATCCTTACACACGCCGGGATTTACCTGTTGTTTTTTGACCTCTTCGATATAGCTGTCATAGACGCTGTCCTTGACATATTCGATCGAGCCGTTTTGAAGCGCTTCGTCAAAGTCACAAAGCTTTACGTCATCAAACATATCCAGCGCCTGAATCTCGTCAAATACCATACCGGCGGCGACATCGGTCATCTGACAGCCGTCCTCGCCGTAAGCCTTATAGCCGTTATCCTCGGCTGGGTTGTGGCTGGCAGTGATCATGATACCGGCAACACAGCCCAGATGACGCACCAAATAGCTGAGTACAGGGGTAGGCTCCAGCTCTTCGGTAATATATGCCTTGATACCGTTTGCCGCCAATACGCGCGCCGCTTCCACCTTAAACAGCGCGGAATTAATGCGCGAATCATGCGATATCGCAACAGCGCCGGTACCGTACTTCTTTTTGATATAATTTGCCAGTCCCTGGGTGGCGTGGCGGACCACATAGATATTCATGCGGTTAGTACCCGCGCCGAGCTTACCGCGCAGTCCGGCGGTACCGAACTTTAACGGGGTATAAAAACGATCGTAAACAGCATCGTTATCATCCCTGATCTGAGATAGTTCATCTGCTACCGCAGCATCCTCGGTGGCTCTTTCAAGCCATTTCTGATAAATAGTCTTATAATCCATAACATCACCCATACGAATTAATTTTGGTAGTTATAACCGATTAAATTATATCACGCTTATGCATGGTTTACAATAGAAAAAAAGAAAATATATGAAATTTTTACCCTTGGTGATTGCAAAAATATCGTTTATTCAACGGCGAGGACTTGATTTATCCAAATTGATGGTGTATGATATACAGTGATTTGAAAAATGGGAGGTATATACCATGGATGAAAATAAAATTCCCGAAGTGACCGCCGAGCCTGAAGAAAAGGCTTCTGATATACAGGAGACGGTCGCTGAAAACACGGAGAATGCCGAAGCTATCGGGGATACGCTGACAGAAGCCCCGGATGAACACCCCGAACAGGAGCAGGAGGCTGAAAGCGTCGACGGCGTTGTATCTGCCGATACAGGCATTGAGAATGCCGATACGGAAGCGGTTCAGGAAAACGGCGAAGAAGAGCCTGTCAAGAAAAAGAAAAGCGCTTTGCAGATGCCCGTGATCATCTCGCTGTGCATCGTTGTGGCGGCGCTGCTGGGATACTTCATTTTCACCGGCTTCTTCCTCAAAGAACCCGAGGGCGTCACTTGGTCGAATGAAATCGACGGCGCTACCTACTATTACGAGTTCAAGAATGACGGTACCTTTGACGCGTATGTCGGCAGCGTGGAGATTCACACCACTTATCAGAAATCCAAAACTGCCGAAGGAAATACGCTCACCGTAGGCGCTACCATCGGCGATTTCTACAGCGGCGCTCCCGCGACCTATGAAATCACCGGTTCGCGGTTGCTCGGTAATCAGACGCTTACCTGTAAGTATAACGAAGAATATCAGTTCACGGTTAAACAGTCCGCCAAGAAGGATGTTGATCTTGAATTGCCGAAGGATTTCACCCCGGATGAAAACCTGTTGGGTACCTGGCTGTTCAAGTATATGAACTATGACATTTATAAAGCGACCTTTAATAAGGACGGCTCGATGACGCTCGAATTCGTACAGGACGGCATCAAGTATAACGGCACCTACACCCTCTCTGACGGCAAAATCAACTTCACCTATTATGTAGCTGAAAACTTCTCCACTCCGCTGGAATACTCGGTTGACGGCGATACCCTGAACTTCATGGGTTATACCTTCGTTCGCGAGGGAAGCGCGGCTGCCGAGGCTACCCCCGATCAACAGGTGATCGCTCCTCAGCAATAATCAAATGTATTGATCACAAAACCCCGCTGTTTGGCGGGGTTTTCCTTTGCGATGAAATATGTATTAACCGATCCTGCGCTTCATCAACGCGGCGTCAGCTATATCGACTGTGCCGTTGGTATCCAGATCAGCGGCATCCATATACACGCCGTTAAAATCAGCGGCTCCGATCATATAGTCCAATAACAAATTCAGATCACGTGAGTTCAGATTCCCTTCTCCGGTCAAATCGCCGGTAACCCCCAGCTCAAAGGTGATGCTGCCGTGATCGGAAGAGAATACAACCGTCATAGCGGTACCGACGTTACCGCCGGTCTTTTGGGAGCCATCTCGATAGACCGCTGCCGTATACCCGTTATAGTGCATATGAGACAAAAAGCCTGCAACCGTCGTACCGGGCGAAATGCCGGTAATTCGATACCGATCATGATCCACCTGATAGCTGTCGGAGCTGATGGTATCAGGCGCTTCGTTATGTGGTTCGTTCGACTCCGACCGATGACTTCCGGGCGTATAGATCGCGTTATCTTCATTGTTGCCGTCATCGCTCACCGGCGGCTTCAAGCTGATGAAGTCATCACGGTAGATGGTGATGAAGGACGAATCGCCAACGGCAACGATGCGATCGGCATCCGCATAAAGCAGCGACGCGTTTTCATTCAGCGTATAATAACTGGTTTTCTCTCCGGTATCCAGGTCATAACCATCAATTGTATTGCCGCAAGGATAGTAAAGTGTATGACCGATAACACAGGCGGATACCGCTTTGTAATCGGTTTCGACTGAGAAGGAGCTTGCGATCCGATCACCGTCGAGACGGTAAACTTGACCGTAGGCGGACGCGATCATGCCGAAATCAGCAGGGAAGAGGGGAGCGTGAACCTCACCGCCCGTAACAGCGTGAACACTGCCGGAACGAATGATGTTCAGCTCGTTACCGGAAACGATATATGTTCCGGAGTCGTATGCGCCGCAAACGGCGTTGATTTCGCTGTTGAACCGATAACGATCCAGCAAATTACCGCTGTAGGAATAAGCGAGCAGCTCGCAGCTGTCACGATAGTTTTCGATATAAATCGCGCTGTCATCACATCCGAAATCCGTATTGTCCAACAGCTTCATCCCATATACGGCGAAGCTGTCCAAATAATCGGTTGCTAAGTCATAGACATAGATAATCAGCTGATTGTTATGATCATCCGGACAAAAGAGCACGGCTTTTCCGTGATAAGCGCAGGCGGCACAGATGGTATGAGAAAGATTTAATCCGACGCTGAATGAACCTGTCAGGTATTTGGTGATTTCCGCGTGTTGACCGTCGATACGGATTTCATAGGCGCCGGAATCATCGGCGCTCTGATAGACGCGTGATCGTTGCAGGGTAAAGGCAGAGGAGGAAGCGGCAGATACAACCATACAGAGTATGATCAACAGCAGACACATCATCCGTTTCATTTCCGCTCACCCCGATCCTTTCCGTGCTTCGACAAATATCGACACTCTTATTATATAGGATCGTGAGAATAAATACAACCTTAACAAATTAGTTAATCAAAAACGGAGATCCCTTTCGGAACCTCCGTTTTCTAATGGCGGAAGCGGTGGGATTCGAACCCACGAGCCCGTGAGGACTACCTGATTTCGAGTCAGGCCCGTTATGACCACTTCGATACGC